>JAUQXD010000503.1 GCA_030834835.1 Thermoflexales bacterium
GCGATGGATATGATGTTGATCTATCCGACCGCCACTGGATCGAATTTGGCGCAGCCCTCAAGCATTTGCACACGATGAGTGTGCCGTCCTCGATCACCAGCCGCGTCCCGCGCGAGAGTTATTCCGCACAGTGGCGCGACCTCGTCAGGCTGTTTCTGGCGCGAATTGAAGTGGAGGCCTTTGATGATCCCGTGGCGGCGCAAACGGCGGAGTTTTTGCGAACCAAACGCGATGAGATTCTGGCGCTGGTCGAGCGAACTGAGCAACTCGCTCAAACGCTACAGGCGCAATCGCCGGAGGGTGTCGTGTGTCATGCCGATCTGCATGCGGGCAACATTTTCATTGATGGCGACGGCGCGCTGTATATCGTGGATTGGGACACGGTGCTGCTTGCGTCCAAAGAACGCGACTTGATGTTCGTGGGCGGGGGGCAGTTTGGCGAGGCGCGCACCGCGCGCGAAGAAGAAGCGCTGTTCTTTCGAGGCTATGGCCCAACGTCGATCGATCCGGTCGCGTTAGCGTACTACCGTTACGAGCGCATCGTCGAGGACATCGCAGTTGAATGCCAGCTGATCTTCTCGACGGCGGGCGGTGAAGATCGCGAACGCGAATTGCGTTTCATGAGATCCAACTTCGAGCCGGGCGGCGTGTTGTCCATCGCTTATGAATCCGATAGCTCTGTGCTTAAACGGGATCGCCAGTGAGCAGGCGCACGAGATAGCCTGGAGATTTTGTATACTCGACCCCACGTAGGGAAACCATAGGCTGAGCGTCACTCCTTAGCCCATTACACCGGCTACTCCCAAGTTATAATCCAACCGGCACTCCGCAGAAAACTCAGTCAGGAAAAGGAACTGATGACCAGGGAATCGAACATGCCGGAATAGCCACTCAGCATAAACGTACAACGCGAAGCTTACTTCACTAGCCTTGCCTGACCGCGCAGCGGGGGCGCAGCGGCAAGATAAGGAAAGCCATCTCATGTCCGCTTACCGTGCCTCGCGCCTCACTCGTTCATTTGCTACTCTTTTACTCGCACTGGGTCTGACGCTGACCCTACTGTTATTGGTGAACAGCGCCATCCCGATCACTCGCGCAGCCGGCCCATGGTATGTGGCTCCGCCGCCACTGGGCGATGATGGTAATGCCTGTTCTACAGAAGCCGCGCCCTGCGCAACCATTAACGCGGTGGTTGCCAGAGCCTCGGCAGACGATACCATCAACATCGCCGCGGGAACGTATACCGAAAATATCACGGTGACTGTGTCGCTCAATGTTGTGGGCGCCGGAGCGAGCCATACCATTGTGGATGGCAATCACGTCGATCGCGTCTTCAACCTCGTGAGCGGCCCGGTATCCATCGCCGACTTGACGATCCAGAACGGCAGCACCACCGGCGATGGCGGCGGTATCTATGCGGCCGGGCACCTGACTCTGACCAACGTCACCGTTATGAGTAACACGGCGTCTGGCAACGGTGGCGGCCTGATGATAGAGGGGAAGTTGAATCTAAGCCGCTCACGGTTCATTAACAATACTGCACATCAGGGCGGTGGCGTCTACCTTGGCGGTGATATGTCGTATAGCACCTTACGCAACATTCTCCTGGCGGGGAACACGGCCACCAGCGCGCAGGGCAATGCGCTCTTTGATAATTCTGCGAGCATGTCACTTGATTCTGCGACGATTGCCAGCCCAACATTGGGCAGCGGTTCTGCGATTTATGATTGGCATCACGGCGGTTCGTACTCGTCCGTAAGAAACACGCTCGTCGCCAGTTATTCCATCGGATACGAACAGATTAACAATGAACCGGTCGGGCTCTCTGAGTATCACACCCTCTTTTCCGGTGTTATTACGCCCTATGTAGGAAGCCATATCGAGGCTAGTCGCGAATCGTTTACGGGCACGGCCAGCTTTGTTGATCCACTCAACGCGGATTACCATCTCACAGGCGGTAGCGACGCCATCAATCGCCTCAGAGGTTACTGGGACTGCCTGGAAACCGATCTAGATGGCAAGCCCCGACCATCAGGCTGCGGTTGCGACATTGGCGCATATGAATATCAGGCTGCGCCGGCGTGCATGCTGACAATTGGGATTGCGGGCACCGGGATTATAACGCCGACGGTAGGGACTTATCCGTATGCCTTTGGCGCAACAGCCATTTTCACTGGTTCCACTTCTTCGCCGTGGAGTTTTGGGGGTTGGAGCGGCGATGCTGGTAGCGCTTCTTATTCCGCCCTAATCCTTATGAACGGTGATAAAACCGTCACCGCGACCTTCGGCCTACCTGCCTGCTACGCTACATCGGATAATGGCTTCACCATAGAAAGCAGTCCAAATGCCGCAGCGGTGCAGCGAGCGCTAGACCTGGCGGCGGCTGGCGATAAAGTGAAAGTGGCTGGAACCTGTGCCGGAATGAATTGGCGATACTATTCCAATTACCCTTACCCGGAGCTTGACCTGACAAAATCATTAACCATCTTAGGCGGATATACGGTTACAGACTGGCTCACATCATACCCGCTGACCCAGCCTACTGTGTTGGACGCTCAACAGGCAGGAAGAGTTCTCTCGATTTTTGAAGAGGCCGATGTCACCCTGGCTGATTTGACAATACAGAACGGCAAATCGGTCGCTGGAGGGGGAATCTACGGAGCACGCTACTTAACACTGACAAACGTTGCGATCATCAGTAACACGGCGACTGGCATCGACGATTATTGCGGCGTTGGTAATGGCGGCGGCGTAGTTGTGGAGGGCGACGCGTTTGTGACAGGCAGCCGGTTCGAACGCAATGTTTCAGTCGCCGATTATTGCAGTAGAGGTGGCGGCTTGTACACCGCATGGGGCAACTTGTATCTGACCAATACTGTCTTTTTGTCCAACACGGCGGCAGGTCGTGGTGGCGGAGCGTATGCCGGCAACAATATCATCTTGAATGGTGGCCAGTTCCAGGCCAATCGGGGCAGTCAAGGCGGCGGCCTCTATGCGGGCGTCGATTTGATGTTGACGGGAACCCGGTTCACGAACAACACCGCGGATCGGGGCGGCGGCATCTATCTTGGTGGCTCCTACGGATCGTACAATTCTTTGACCAACGTGATTCTGGACCGGAACACCGCCACCAGCGCTCAGGGCAACGCGATTTTTGCCAATTTCGTGTTCCCCAATACTGGCGTTGCATCACTCCGCCATGGCACGATTGTCAGCTCGTCGCAGGGAAATGGTTCGGCTATCTATGGCGATGCAAACGATTGGATTATCCACAACACCCTAATTGACAACTACACTATCGGTTATGAACAGGCCCTGAACGCCCAGGGGTGGATCTACGAGTATCGGACGCTGTTTTCCGGCGTCATCACGCCCTACGTGGGAAGTAATATCGATCTCGACAGTCATTCGTTCAACGGCGTGCCAGGTTTCGTTGACCTGATCGGCGGCGATTACCATCTCACTGCGAGCAGCGAAGCC
>JAUQXD010000504.1 GCA_030834835.1 Thermoflexales bacterium
CGCTTGCCGCCCACCATCTCGTATTCCGACGAGTCGTCGCCGTACAGGCCCTTAACGGCGTTGCGCACGCGCTTGGTCTTGTCCCACAATCGATCGTAGATCACGTCGCGCTTGTTGCGCAGGTCGGTAATCTGCGCGTCCGTTCGCGAAGCGTCCATTTGTCCGATTCGCGAAGTGGTCTGTTATCAGCCCGCTGCATACGCATGGCAGGCACCGCGTCAGCGTTGATCGACGCCGCTCCGTAACCAAGGAATATGGCGGAGCCGCAGAATGTCTAGCAGTGATGCGTTATCCATGTGTTGTCTCCAGCGCTGCCACTCCGATGCGTGAACCTTCGATTCCAGGAAGAAGCCGAGATACGACAACACTAGGAGGACGACAACGGCAACGTTCACTCCGAGAGCGCCTGAAGTAAGGAAAGTGCCTTGCCACTCCGCCCAGGCGATCAAGCCAAGAGCGACAAGCGCCGCGAGCATTCCAGCCGTTACAAAGGGAAGGCGCGTTCGAATCCAAGTGACGGCGATACCCGGCAACAAGAAGGCGGCGACGAAAACGATACCGATGAGTGTCCCTGACGGTTGGGGTAGTACCTGCCGACAGAAGTAGGTGCCGGCGGCCATTAAAATTCCGAATGCAAATGCTCCCTTCATCGCAACCTCCAGTTCCAGCGTGCGCCCAACAACGATATAACCGGAATGTTTTCCGATCGATTTACCTGTAGCTCGACTTTCTTCCCTGCTTATAACCTGCACAGGCCATTCTATCAGGAGTCTTTTCCCGATATACAGCCTGTGCAGGTCAGGTGATGTCAATTATCGAGCCTACTGCGTCTTCGGCGTGCGCACCGGCGGCTTGCGCTCCATCTTCTTCTTCAGACCCAACGCCTGATACTCGTTGGAATTGACCCCGAACTGCGCCCGGACCTGATCTTTCACGCCCAGCAGCGCCTCGTGAAACGCCCACTCGGCCGCCACGGCATTGTCGCGCGCCGCGTTAAACGCCGCTTCCGCCTGCGTCTCTGCCGTGTGCAGGGTTTGCAGGGTCTCCGCCAGCGTCCCGACTGTGGCCGTGCTCAGTTCCGCCTTCATGGGCGTATAGGTGGGAATGGCTTTGAGCGCATCCAGCGCCGCCTCATCGCTTTGCAACACTTTGGGATCAATTCGCTTCGCGTCTGACTTCGCCATGTTAAGCCTCCAGATAAGATATTGTGACACTCGTCACATTATAGCATGGGCTGTCAAGTCAGCGCGTTTTTCGGGAGGTCAAAACGAATGGTGAGGAGTTCCCATCGTCAATGGCGCATATCCCTGTGCTAATGGCGCTGCCGGCATTGAGATTGGCATGGTCGCCATTGTTAATGATTACTGCGCAATTAGCAATGGCGTAGTCGCCATTGTCAATGACGGTTGTGCAATTGGTAATGGCGCAGTCGCCATTGCTAATGACGGTTGTGCAATTGGTAATGGTGCAGCCGCCATTGCTAATGACGACGCGCAGCGTCACACCGCACCTGCGGTGGGTGCAGGTGTTTCCGCGAAGGCGTCCCGCCTGTGGCGGGCGGAATCCATACCTAATCAGTCTTGGATGCCCGACAGATGCACTCGGGCATGACGGGCGCGCAGCGTCATTCCCGCGAAGGCGGGAATCCACAAGCCGGTCGAACTGGATGCCCGACAGAAGCATTCGGGCACACATGCACCCACTGCGTGCAGTGCGGTGTGACGGCATCATTGAACATTGAACATTGATCATTGCTAATTGTTCATTGTTCATTGTTCATTGCTAATTGAACCGCCTCATCCTTCGTCATCGCCCTGCCCTGCGCCACAACCTCCGCCCACGCCGCCAGATCGATCTGCGCCGCTGCCTGCGCCAGCACCCGATCGAACTCTGCCACATCAGCCGCCGAGCCCATCTCCTTCAGATCGGCCCGCTGCCCTTCGGCGGCCCCGATGAGGCGCGCGGCGCGATCGGGCTGCTGAAGACCGATCGAGACCAGCGCCAGCCCCGGCAGGCACATCGCCATCGTCACGCCATGTTCGAGCGGCTGCGCCAGTTGCAGCGCCACCTCAAAATCCAGCGCCGCGCCGCGCCCGTTGCCCTGCGCCAGTTTCACATAGCCCAGCGTTTGCAGCGCCCACGGAATGCCGCCGCTGTCGCCCACCTCGGACAACAGCGTCAGACAGGTTTGCAGCCGCAGCGTCGCCTGCGCAAAATCGCCCTCCCGGTAGGCGATGACGGCCAGCCCGTAGTGCGCCCACGCCGTGCCATGCTTGTCGCCCAACTGCACGTGCCCGTTCAGGCTGTCCTGATAATACGCCGCCGCCTGCGACCACTCGCCGCGCGCCCGCGCCACATCGCCCAGCGTATGCAGCGCGCCGACGATGCCGGGTTGATCGTTGTGCTCGCGGCACAGGGCCAGGCTCTCCAGATACGCCGACTGCGCCGCCGCATAGTCGCCCACCCGATAGGCCAGATCGCCCAATCGGCCCAGCGGGGCAGCCGCGTGCCACCGATCGCCCTCGGCCCGGAACAGGGCCAGGCTGTCTTGATAGCGCTCGCGCGTCAGCGCAAAATCGCCCTGCCAGAACGCCGCCATGCCGTCCAGATACAGCGCGTAGGCCAACCCCCACCGATCGTTCACCTGGCGAAACAGGCCCAGGCTCTCGGCGGCGATGGGGCGCGCTGCCGCCGAACTATCGCGCCATTGCGTTTCCAGACTCAGCACGGCCAGCGCATACGCCAACTGCCGCGCATCGTTGGCCGTCCGGTTCAGGCTCACGCTCTCCGTCAGGTAGACGCGCGCGCAGGCCGAATCGCCCTGATACGCGGCCAGCAGTGCGGCCATAGTCAACGCCGCGGCGCGCCCCCGCGTGGACTGCGCCTGAGCCTGCCGTGTCAGGGCCTCATCGAACCACTGGCGGCCCTCTGACCAGCGACCGCGCACGTACCAAAACCAGCCCAGCGCTGTCGATAACTGCACGGCGTCGTCGATGCGATCGGGCTGCGCCAGACACCACTCGTATGCCGCGCGAAAATTATCGCGCTCCATCTCCAGCCGATCGAGCCACGCCAGCTGATCGGCCCCGCGCAGCTGCCGGTCCCCCTCGATCGCCACGCTCAAGAAATATTCGGCGTGCCGTCGATGCAGGTCCGTCTCTTCGCTGCCTTCGCTCAAACTGGTCAGCGCATAATCGCGCATGGTCTGCAGCAGGCTAAAGCGCGGCTCGCCAGAGGCCGTATCACTGCGTTTGATCAAACTGTTATCGACCAGCATCACCATGTGATCGAACATATCGCCGTCGATGGCGCCGTCGGCGTTGCAGACCACTTCAGCCGCCTCGAAGGTCCAGCCGCTCACGAACACGGCCAGCCGCCGGAACAGCCG
>JAUQXD010000505.1 GCA_030834835.1 Thermoflexales bacterium
GTGGGCGCGGCGGCCGACCCGCCCGACGCGCTGCGCCAGATCGAATTGACGCAGCCGAACATCGTCGTGATGGACGTGAAGCTGCCCGGCGGCAGCGGCATCGAAGCAACCCGCCAGATTATGCGCCGCTTTCCGGCCAGCCGCGTCATCATCCACACCTATCATGCGGATGAGACGTATCTGGAACAGGCCATGCAGGCGGGCGCCAAAGGTTATCTGCTCAAGTCCGATCACAGCCGCCTGATCCTGACGGCTCTGCGCAGCGTGCTGGCGGGCGACGTGTACATTGCGCCGGCCTTGACCGAGGCCTGGGCAAAGTTGCAGCTGCGCCCGGCGGTGATCGAGCCGGTTGAGTTGCTCAGCGTCCGCGAACGCCAGGTGCTTCAGGCCGTGGCGCTGGGCAAGCCCAATCTTGAAATTGCCGACGAACTGGGCATCAGCGCCCGCACCGTCGAGGTGCACCGCCGCAATATCCTGGACAAGCTGGGCTACCACAACGTCGCGCAGCTGGTGAAGTTTGCCATGGAACACAACCTCATCTAACCATGATCAATTTTCAATGATCAATGTACAATGAGCAATGCACTGGCGGCAGTTGAATCTACATTGATCATTGTTCATTAGTTAATTGTCCATTGCTCATGGATTTCCTCGAAGGCCTCGTCGAACGCATCACCTACTACAACGCCGAGAACGGCTACACCGTGCTCCGCCTGTCCGCGCGCGGTCACGCCGATCTGGTCAGTGTCGTCGGCAATCTGCCAGAGATTTCGCCGGGTGAATCGCTGCGCCTGCACGGCCAGTGGATCACCAACACGCAGTACGGCAAACAGTTCAAAGCCGAGCGCTGCGAGCAAATCTTGCCCGCCACCATCGAAGGCATCAAGAAATATCTGGGATCGGGCCTGATCAAAGGCGTCGGCCCGGTGACCGCGCAGCGCATCGTGAAGAGATTCGGCGCGGAGACGCTGGACGTGCTCGATCGGTCGCCCGAGCAAATCCGCGGTGTGTTGGGCATCGGCCCCAAACGCGCCGCCCTGATCGGTCGCGCGTGGGAAGAGCAGAAGTCGATCAAGCAGGTGATGGTCTTCTTGCAAGGTCACGGCGTCAACACCGGCCTGGCTGTCAAGATTTACAAGCAATACGGCGACGCCGCGATCGATCTGGTGCAGGCTGATCCTTATCGCCTCGCGCACGACATCTACGGCATCGGCTTCAAGACCGCCGACAAAATCGCGCACGATCTGGGCCTGCCGCATGACTCGCCCTCGCGCGTGGCGGCGGGCGTAGTTTATACCCTCAGCACGCTCACCGATCAGGGTCATGTCTTTGCCCCACAAAACAAGCTCATTCACGATGCCGCGGAATTACTGACCGTCACGCCAGAACAGGTGACAGCCTCGTTCGCCACGCTGGAACAATCGGAGCAGATCAAACGCGATGTTATCTATCTGACGAAAGACGAGCGGCGTCAAGCAGAATCGAGCGTGAAGGACGAAGCGGCGATCTATCTCACGCCGTTTTATCAAGGCGAAGTCAACGTCGCCAAACGGCTGAACACCATCATCGGTTCGCCGCAAGCCCGATTAGCCGATCTGCGCCTGATCGATTTCCAAACCGAATTGAACGCGCTTGGCGCAACAGTGTCCAATCGCCCCACCGCCCGCCTCAGCGATCAGCAGCGTGAAGCGGTGAAAACGGCGATCACACACAAAGTCACTGTGTTGACTGGCGGACCGGGCACAGGCAAATGCGTATCCGGAGATACGCTAGTTATGACCGCCGACGGCTTAATCCCGATCAGTGATCTCATGCCTGTTGATTCGATGCAGCCCGATTCCACCCGGCCCATTTCAGTGCGGGTACAATCACGCGCCGGGTTTAGGACGGCGGCCTACTTCTACTATGGTGGGTATCAAGCAACACGCCGCCTGGCTACGGCCGAAGGATTTACGCTCGAGGGCACACCGAATCACCGCGTGATTGTTGCGACTGAACACGGTCCGGCCTGGCAATCGCTGGATCACATTCAAAGCGGCGATTACGTGGCCATCTTCCGTCCAACGCCGTGCTACGACTTCGTTCCCGAACCATTTGCCTACTTCCTGGGATTGTTTACAGGCGATGGAAACGCCGACAGGCGTGGTGCGCGCCCGACTACCGGGGTGATTATTACGAGTGCGGATCCCGAAATATGGTCATTTCTTGAAGACGAATTGCCACCCCTCACTTTCACCGTCAATCACAAGAGTGACAGTGGACAGGCGCGTTGCTATTACATCGGACGTCGCCGGGGCTGCGGGTCAGGCGGTGTGGCTGCCGTGATGCGCGAGTGGGGTTGCCAGTTACTCACCTCCCGACACAAGACGATTCCGACCAAGATTCTACGTGGAACGCCCTCACAGAAGCATTCATTTTTGATGGGTCTCTTTGACAGTGATGGAACAGCCGACAAACGCGACGGCACGGTTGAATTGGGTATGTCCAACTATTCCTTACTAAAGACCGTCCAGATCATGCTGCTGGAGTTCGGCATCATCGCTATTCTTCGAGAAAAACCGCGCGTGCGTTCATGGCGACTGACCTGCCGCGGCGAGAACGCACGTCTCTTCTATGAACGCATCGGATTCAAAATAGAGCGCAAGCAGGCAAGACGCACTTGCCTGAGCAGCCAACCGAATACCAACCTCGACATCGTGCCGCAATTGGATACAGGGTTGCTGCGAACCTACATCGCACAGACCGGCGAGCATGAGCGCCGCTGGTGGTGGAAGTGGAAACGTGAGGTCAAAGGCGAGCGCAAACCGCATCGCGATCGTGTACTGGCATTGCTTGATACATACAAAATCAACAGTCTGGAAGAAGAAAGCCTGCGAGCGCTATGCGACGCGCGCATCTATTGGGCGCGTGTCGTTTCCACACAACTTTCCCAGGCAGAAGTGTACGATTTGCACGTTCCCGATGGGCACGAGTTTGTCGCCAACGGGTTCATTAACCACAATACCACCACTATGCGCGCGCTGATCGAACTGCTGGAGAAACATCACAAGCGCTATGCGCTGGCCTCGCCTACGGGCCGCGCCGCCAAGCGCCTGAGTCAGGCTACTGATCGACCCGCTAAGACTATCCATCGGTTGCTGGAATTCGCCCCCGCCGAAGGTTTCAAGCGCAACGCGCAAAATCCGCTGGAAGTGGATATGCTCATCGTCGATGAAGCCAGCATGCTGGATCTGCTGCTGATGAACAATCTGTTGAAAGCCGTGCCGCCTAACGCGCACCTGCTGCTCGTCGGCGATGTGGATCAGCTGCCCAGCGTGGGCGCGGGCGATGTGCTGCGCGACATCATCGCCAGCGGGCGCGCGGCCGTCATCCGGCTGGACGTGATCTTCCGGCAGGCGCAGACCTCACACATCATCACCAACTCGCACCGCATCAATCAGGGGCAGATGCCGTTCACGCCCAAAGACGCCGACGATTTCTTCCTGTTCGTCAAAGACGATCCGGACGAGGCCGCTGAACTGATCGTCGATCTGGTGGCGGCCCGCATCCCCGGCAAATTCGGGCTGAAGCCGATCGATATTCAAGTCCTCTCGCCGATGTATCGCAGCGCCACAGGCGTCACTAATTTGAACGCGCTGCTGCAAGCCAAACTCAATCCGCCCACCGCCACCAAAGTGGAGCGTAAACTCAGCGGCACGTTGTTTCGAGCGGGCGATCGGGTTTTGCAGACGCGCAACAACTACGATAAGGACGTGTACAACGGCGATCTGGGCTATGTCACTGGGATCGATCTGGAGAACCAGACGCTCACGGTCTCGATCGATGATCGGCCAATCGAGTACGAGTGGAACGAAGCGGATGAACTGACGCTGGCCTACGCCGTCAGCGTCCACAAGGCTCAGGGCAGCGAATATCCCGCCATCGTCATGCCTTTGCTCACGCAGCACTATATGATGTTGCAGCGCAACTTGCTCTACACCGGCATCACGCGCGCCAGGAAACTGGTGGTGCTGGTCGGCAGCAAACGCGCCCTGGCGATGGCCGTCAAGAACAATCAGCCCGGCCAACGCTACTCCGGCTTAAGCGAGCGGTTGGCGGCGTCCGCCAAATAACCTCGTATCAGGCGTAGTCAAGGGATCAGGAGGATAAGAATGAAGACTGTCCGGCTGAATCACATCGAACACCGCTCTGGCAGCAGGCTCGCCAGGAAGTTGCCAGTCACCATTGCACTGGCGCTGATGCTGGCGGGGCTGGTTCTCGTCTCAGTTGAACGCCTCGCACAGGCGAAACCGGACGCGATTATCACCGTCAACACGCTGGTGGATACGGTCGCAAATGACGGCGTATGCAGTCTGCGCGAAGCCATTCAATCGGCGAATGCGGGGATGCCGATCGGCAATTGCGCGTCCGGCGCCGGTCTGGACACGATCGTCATCACCGCCACCGGCACAATCGTGCTGGGATCGGACCTGCCGGCTCTCGTCCAAGACGTTGACATCGTCGGGCCGGGGCCGGAGTCACTGACCATCAGCGGAAACAACGCGGTGCGCGTCATCAGCGTAACCACCGGGATTAACGTCAATCTTTCGGAGGTCACCCTGGCCAACGGCAACGCCGCCAGCGAGAATGGCGGCGCGATCTATAACCGGGGCACGCTGACGATCAGCCACGTCACGTTGGTCAACAATACCGCCCATCTGGGCGGCGGCATCAGCAACCTCGGCAGCCTCAATATGACGAGCACTGCGGTGTATAACAACAGTTCATCGAATGTGGGCGGCGGCATTTACAACATCGGCACATTGACCGTCACGAACAGCGCGCTCTATAGTAACACGGCTTCCAACGGCGGTGGGATTTACAGCAACCTGGGCGTCATCACCATCGACCGCAGCGCACTCTACGGGAATGTCGGGACGGTCAGCGGCGGCGGAATCGACAACAACGCGGCCACAG
>JAUQXD010000506.1 GCA_030834835.1 Thermoflexales bacterium
TAACACCCGTGGGCGTTACCGGGTTGACGCTGAAACTCGACGTGAGGCTGCCGGGCATGCCGTTCACCGTCAGCGATACCGGCGCGGCGCTCGTGATGTTCGTCGTGACGCTGATGGCAAACGCAGCGTTGGCGGGCTGGCAGATTGATTGCAGGGCCGGCTCAACCGTCAGGCTGAACGAGGTGGCATTGCGGCCGTTCAAGTTTGACGCGCCGGTGCTCGCCGGATCAAGCCAGGTGCTCAAGCGCGAGGCGCCGGTTCCGCCGCCCGTCCACGACAGAAAGACGCGGCCATAATAGTCGGAACTGGTGTTGGAGCAAGACGCCGGGCCGCCGTGCAGCTGCCCGATGACATGGTGGTTCTGATCGAACAGTGGCGAGCCGGACGAGCCGCCTTCGGTGGAGCCTAACGAGTACTGCACCACGCGCACGTGCGTGCTGTCACCCGGCACGACCGTGCCATTGTACGACGTGATCTGCGTCGCCATGGTGGAAAAGCTGATGCGCTTCTCCTCGGGGTTAGGTTGATGGATCACCGTGGACGAGGTCGCATCCACGCCCGATCGATCCCAGCCCGCCCAGTAGACGTGGAAGTCGGCCGGCACGGGATCGTCCATCTCAATCAGCGTGAAGTCTGAAGCGGCATACGCCGCGCGGAAGATCGCGCCGCTCATAAACTGCGCCAGCGAGCCGTCGCCGGGATTGCCGCTCTCTATACTGCCCGGTGTGCGGCACGTGGAATTCTCATAATTCCAGTATGTCACCACGGTAGCGGCATTGCCGGAATTGACCCCGCAGTGATTGGCCGTCAGGAAGTAGGCCTTCAAGTCCTGCGCGGTATTGTTGACCATTGATCCCGTGCAGTTGAACGTGCCGTCGATCGCGTACACGGCCACCGATCGGATGTCGTCGCGCCAGCCGTCGCCCTGCGGGCAGACCACATCCACGTTGCACGATTGAGAGGTCGGCTCATTCAAGTTCTTGTAGCCGTAGTTGACGGCGGTCAATCTCAATTGCAAGTTCGATCGTTCAGCAGCGGGCAGCGACACTTCGATCACGACTTCGTCGCCGCGCACGATCGGCGTCCACAACTGGCCGTGGGCTTCGTTGTCCCGAACGGTAAACGCGCCGATCACGATCTTTTGATCGGGGCGATACAGATACAGGCGGCCGCCGCGCGGCATAAAATAGCGCGTAAAGCCCAGATTCAACGACACCGCGCCGGGCGAGGCGATTCGCAAACGCCACACCAGCCGATCGTCTTTACCCGACTCCCACGTGCCGAAGGTGTCAGGATCGATCTGCACCGCGATCGGCGCGGCGAAGCGCAGGGGTTGACCGGCGGCCTCGTTAATCAGATCTTCGGCGCGCAGCTGGTCCACATCGACGGGTGGCAGCATCACGCGCTGCACCTGATCGAGCGGCTGCACGTCGCGGGCCAGACCGTCGGGGCGCGGATCGTCCGGCCCGTACAGGCGCGCATAATCGCCCGCGTAAGCGGCAGAATCTGTGCCGCCGATCAACTGTTGCATAAACAACAGATCGACGGGCGACATCTCCGTCGCACGCGCAGCGGGGGCGGCGCGCACCAACAGCGTCAGGCCGACCAACATACCTACAACCACAACTACTCCAATGACAGACTGCTTCGACTTCCACAACGGCGGATGATGCATCACTTCCTCCTGTTGAAAAGATCGCAACAAAACGACCCGGCTTCGACAACGAAACCGGGTCGTGACGTATCAGGTCTGATCAGCAATCGAGCGGCGTCAATCAGCGGGCCAGGAAGTAGCCGTCGCCTAACGCCCTGAACGTCGTCTGAGCGGCCAGCGCTGCAAACAGCGGGCCGGGCGGCGTGCGGCGCACCAGGTTCAGCGCGGCGTACAGGGTCTTGACGTGCACGTTACCCTGCGGGCTAAGCCTAGCCAGTTCCGGCAATAGCTGCTCAATCAACTCGTTCAGCGGCGTGCCGCGCTCGGCCACCTGCGCGGTCAGTTTGTCGATGCCGGCAGTGTCGTCGGCCAACACGATCAGCTGGTCGTCGTAATCGCACGGAATCTGGCGTTTGACCATATCAAACGTCAGACGATTGTCGCGCAGCACGGCCACGCGCACCCATTCGCGGCGGGGGCGCAGGCCGCGCAGGTCCACGACCACGATGCCCGGCTCATCGCCGCGCGACAGCTGCACATACGCGCCCGCGGGCACATCGTTGGCCGCGAACCACACGTCCAGGCCAAAGGCATAGCGCCGCTCACGCACCACCCAGCCGGGCCAGCGCTGGCCGCTGCGGGCATCTTCAAACATGAAGCGAATGCGGTGCGTGCGGCCGTCCGGGAACAGGCGCGAGGTGGTCGACGACAACGGCACGGTGCCGGCGCGGCGGTGCGGGTACGTCAGCGTGAAGGTGATTTCTTCGTCGTCCTCAGAGGCATCTTCGGGCGCGGGCACGTCCGACCATTCATCGTCGAGCGTGCGTTCGATCTTCAGCAGGTCGGCATTGAGCACGCTGCGCGCGTAATCGACCGGCTCGTACTTCAACCGATCGGGCGGGGTCAGCACGCTGGCCGGTTCCAATCGCACCAGATACCACAGCACTTCGCCGGCCGGCCCTACTTCGTCGAAGCGCCCGTCAGTGTACAGGGCATGATTCAGCGAGAAGATTTGCAGGCTACGGTTGATCTCGCGCGGCAGGCCCACCTCGGGCAGAATCGCCGCCGTGGACAGCGGGCCGCCGCCATTCATGTCCAGCACGGCTTCGGCGATGTTGAGCTGGCCCACATTCACATCGGCGATGAGGGCGCGCGGGAACCATTGCCCGGCCAGCCAGACAAAATCCGGCGTGGCCTGCAGCAGCCGGCGCAGGTGCGGCACGAACCGGCCGCTGTGGCGTTTGTATAAATCGTCGGGCGACACTACCTCTTCGGCCGGCGACAAAATCGCAGCGTCTTCGTTAAGCCGGTGATCGTAGGGAAATTCGGCGGCGAACTCGCGCCGCGCGCCGTCGATCTCAACCTCGATCACTTTGAAGTGATCGTATTCCGGGTTCTGGCCGTCGCGGATGCCAACGACCTGGCCCACGGCAAATTCGAGCGCGGGAAAGACCACCTGCTCGCCCGTCTGGAACACGCGCTTGGGCTGATATAGCGTGCCCTGCGATTGCTGCTTGCGGCGGATGGCGGCTTCTTCACGCTGCGCGCGGTACTGGATCAGCGACCGTGCCAGCGTATCGGTGGTGCGCGGCTGTTCGTCTTCTACAAACAGGTTGAGCAGAAACTCGCGATCGTCGGCGGTCAGGGTGAACGTTTCACCCCAGTACTCGGGGGTCTGTGTGGCGCGGACTGTCACTGCTTATAATCTCCTGCAACCAGAACTGCGTTTATTGAGCGGGCGGAATTATACCACGGAACAATGAACAATTAACAAATGCTCAATGCACAACCAGCAAGCCATCATTCACCACACACCATCAGCAGTGGGGCGGCCCGCTTGATCAGGTGTATACTACGTCTATCACCCATTCCAACAGGAGGAAGCAT
>JAUQXD010000507.1 GCA_030834835.1 Thermoflexales bacterium
CACGATGAAGACACGATGGAAGCATCGGACTGGATCGTCGATCTCGGCCCCGGCGCGGGCGAGCACGGCGGACGCATCATCTTCGAGGGGACGTACGATCAAATCCTGAAAGATAAAACATCGCTTACGGGCGGTTATCTCTCCGGCCGATTGCGCATCGAAGTCCCAAAGGAACGCCGCAAAGGCAACGGCCAGTGCCTGACCATTACGGGTGCATCGGAAAATAACCTCAAGAATTTAGACGTGACCATTCCTTTAGGCAAGTTCGTGTGCGTCACCGGCGTGTCCGGTTCGGGCAAGTCCACACTCGTCGTGGAGACGCTGTACAAGCGATTAGCCCAGCTGCTCAACGGCGCGCACGATAAAGCGGGCAGCGTCGGCGGCTTGGACGGCGTGCAGCACATCGACAAGATCATCAACATCGATCAGACCCCGATCGGCCGCACCCCCCGATCGAACCCGGCGACGTACGTGGGTTTCTTCAACGACATTCGCGATCTGTTTTCGGAAATGGCCGAATCGAAAGTGCGCGGTTACTTGCCGGGACGTTTCTCGTTCAACGTCAAGGGTGGACGCTGCGAGGCGTGCGAGGGCCAGGGCGAGATTCAGATCGAAATGCAGTTCATGGCGGATATGTACGTGCTGTGCGATGTCTGCCACGGCGCGCGCTACAATCGCGAGACGCTGCAAATCCGCTACAAGGACAAGAACATCGCCGAAGTGCTGGCGATGACTGTGAGCGAGGCGTTGATCTTCTTTGAAAACATTCCGCCCTTGCAGCGCAAACTCAAGACGCTGGAAGACGTGGGTTTGGGCTACATTCGATTAGGCCAGCCCGCCCCCACGATGTCCGGCGGCGAGGCGCAGCGTGTGAAGTTGAGCAAAGAACTGAGCAAGCGCGCCACCGATCACACGCTCTATATCCTCGATGAGCCGTCGGTGGGTCTGCACGCCGCGGATGTCCACAAGCTGATCGAGGTGTTGAACCGCCTCGTCGATCAGGGCAACAGCATTGTCATTATCGAACACCATCCCGACATCATCAAGGTGTCCGACTGGCTGATCGATCTGGGGCCGGAGGGCGGCGATCGGGGCGGCTATCTGGTCGCGGAAGGCACGCCAGAGCAAATCGCCGCGAATAAGCAATCGCACACGGGGCTGTACCTGAAGAAGCATCTACAAAATAAGCGGTAGTTGGGCGGTCCGCCGTTAGCAGGCCACGATCAGGTATAATCAGTTCAGACTTGGAGGTGAGTGGATGACCACCAATCGTATTGAAATCAACCCCGATGTCATGCTGGGCAAGCCCGTCATTCGCGGCACACGTCTGCCCGTTGAATTGATCCTCCGCAAGCTCAGCGAAGGCGCGACCGAGACTGATCTGCTGGACGCCTATCCACGCTTGACGCGCGCCGACATCCAGGCCGCGCTGGCCTATGCAGCCGATACCCTGGCGCACGAGACCATCGTACTACAAGCCGCCTGACAGGTATGCTCAGATTTCTGGCTGATGAAAGTTGCGACTATGCCATCGTGCGGGCCTTGCGCGCGGGAGGCTTCGACGTTCTCGCCGTCAGTGAAGTGACGATCCGCTCTGTCGATCGAGACTTGATCGAACAGGCCAACCGCGAACAACGCATCCTCATCACGGAAGACAAAGACTTTGGCTGGCTAGTTTTTGCCAGCCATATCGATTCCCCCGGCGTGATCCTCATCCGTTTCCCCGGCAATTTGCGTCAGACTTTGGCCGCCAGCGTGTTGCGCCTGGTGCAAGAACAGGGCGAGAATCTTCCCAGCGGATTTGTCGTAATGCAGCCAGGGCGCGTTCGCATCAGTCATAAACCCGGCTAACGCCAGTTTGCGCCCCGCTCCGCGCGCACGTGGGCGTGCTATTCCTCAGCCCACTGAGGCTGTCACAGTTCGGCCTTGCTTCAGGCCCTCTCAGACGGTCAGATCCGGGTGAGACTCCAGGCGGCGCAAGATCAACAATACCACCGCCGAAAACAACATCAACACCACCGCCAACCCCAGCGCGATGCCCAGATCGGTTTCAAAGCCGATGAAAATCGCCAGCGGCATCGTCTGGGTGCGGCCTTCCAGATTGCCCGCAAACACGATCGTGGCCCCGAACTCCCCAAAGGCCCGCGCCCAGGCCAGAATCAGGCCGTTGAGCATGGCGCGGCTGGCCAGCGGCAGCATGATGTGCCAGAACAACTGCCGTTCGGTCGCGCCATCGACGTAGGCCGCCTCCATGATTTCAGGCTGAATGCCCGCGAAACCCAGCCGCGCCGCGCGGATGAACAGGGGCGCGGAGACAAACGTCATCGCCACGATCACGGCGGCGGTGGTAAACGGCAGCCGGAGACCCAGCGCGTCCAACAGCGGCCCCAGTGTGCCGTTGCGGCCAAACGTCAACAACAGACCGATCCCGGCGACCAGCGGCGGCAGCACGATCGGCAGATCGACCACCAACTCGATCCACGCTTTGTAGCGGAATCGCCAGCGCGCCAATGTGTAAGCCAGTGGCGTGCCCAGCAACAGCGTCACGATCACGCTGGTCAGGCTGGTGGATAAACTCAGCGTGATGGCTGCGACGACGGTGGGGTTTGTCAGATAGTAAGCAAACCCCACCGACAGGCCGCGCCACGCGACCACCCCTAATGGCAAGGCCAGCAACAGCGCGGCCAGCAGGCTCGCCGCCAGAAACGTCCACAACGGCCGACGGTGAAAGAGGTGATTGTGATAGGTCATTGGCCGTTCATCCGCGCATCAGTGAGATCAATGTGGCGCAGAGAACGATCACGGTTTGGCCGGCGCAAAGCCCCACTTCTTCAGAATGGCCTGGCCGTCCGCCGACAGCACGAAGCTGACAAAGGCCGCGGCGCGATCGGGTTGCAGGGCGGCCGCCAGCGGGCCGATGTTGAAGCGCGCAATCATGTTCAGATCGGCCGGAATTTCCAGCGTTTTCAGATCAGGCGCGGCCACCGCATCCGACACGAACACGATACCCGCATCGGCTTCGCCCAGCTTGATCTTGGACACGATCGGCTTGACGCCCGGCTCGTTGGATACGACGTTCTTCAACACAGCGTCCTTGAAGCCACCGCCCAGCTTCTGATCGATCTTGACCAGCGCATCCTGCGCCAGCTTGCCCACGGGCACATCGACGGCGGGCAGCAAGACTTTAACGCCGGGTTTCGCCAGATCACTGAGCTGCTCGATCCTGGCCAAGTTATTGGGCGGTAAAATCACCACCAGTTGATTTGTCGCAAAGACTTTGGCCGTGTCCGTGATCACTGTCTTGTCGGCGATGGCATCGTTCATGTCTTTCTGGCTGGCGGTCATGAAGACATCGCCGGTCGCGCCCTGTGTGAATTGCACACGCTGCGTGGGCGAATGCCCAAATTCGATGGCGACTTTTACGCCCGGATTGGCCTGCTCGAAAGCCAAGCCTAACTCTTTGGCCGCATCAGTTAAGGATGAGGGCGCGAAGACCTTAAGCGTTACCGCCTCATTTGCAGCGGGCGCGGCAGGCGCGACGGCCGTTGGGGCGGCCGCCGGTGCGGTCGGGGCGGCACAACTGGTCAACAACAGGACGATGAATAGACCTACGCTGATTCTTCTCACGATTGGCTCCTTATGAAATGAGAGGGTGACCTGCACGAGATCGCCATCCAGATATGATATAAAGCGTTATCTTTAACATTTTATAGCGGAAGTATAGCGAAATCAATCACAAACGTCAAGAAGAAAAATCACCGCAACCAGGGTTTTCAAAAATCGTGGGCCGTTTCAGGTGCATCATGCTCGTTCAAGGTGCTCAGGTAAACAAAAAGGCCCCTACCGAATGTGACTTCGATAGCGGCCATCCATTGCGGCAAACGACTGCGCGCTATAGCACAACGATTGAAACGATAGCCCCCAGCACCCCCACCCACAAGATGTCGACCTTCCGCAACAACGCAATGAACGCCACCCCGGCCAACACAGCGCGCGGCACATCCCACGGGATATTCCAGGCAAAGCGCAACGCTACCGTCGCCAGCAGCCCGACAAACGAGCACAACACGCCGCCAATGGCCTGATTGAACCGGCGCGAACTCCGCAGTCGATCGAAATACGGCGTCAGGCCGATCACCATGAGAAACGACGGCGAGAACACGCCCGCTGT
>JAUQXD010000508.1 GCA_030834835.1 Thermoflexales bacterium
CGGCCCGATATGAAGGGTCGCGAAGAGATCTTCAAAGTGCATGTCAAGGGCAAGCCGCTGGGTGAAGACATCGATCTGAGCGTGCTCGCCAAATCGACGCCCGGTTTCGTCGGCGCGGACATCGAAAACATGGTGAATGAAGCGGCGATTCTGGCCGCGCGCCGCAACAAGAAAGTCATCGCCATGTCGGACTTTGAAGAGTCGATGGAAAAGGTCATGCTGGGGCCGGAGCGCAAGAGCCGCGTGATCATGCCGAAGGAAAAGAAGATCACGGCCTATCACGAAGCCGGCCACGCCGTCGTGATGCGCGCGCTTCCGAACAGCGATCCGGTTCGCAAGGTCACCATCATTCCGCGCGGCTTTGCCGCGGGCCTGACGTGGTCCATGCCCGAAGATGACAACAGTCACATGACACGGTCGAAGTTGAGGGATATGCTGGCCGGCATTCTGGGCGGCCGCGCTGCCGAAGAGACCGTCTTCAACGAAGTCACGACCGGGGCCAGCAACGACCTGGAAAAAGTCACCGAGATTGCGCGCAGCATGGTCACCCGCTGGGGCATGAGCGACAAGCTGGGTCCGCTGGTCTATGGCAAGAAGGAAGAACTGGTCTTCCTGGGCAAAGACTTTGGCGAACAGCGCGACTACAGTGAGTCGATCGCGCAGGAGATCGACGGCGAAGTGCGCCGCATCGTGGAAGAAGCGCACGCGACCGCGTTGAAGATGCTGGTCGACAATCGCGATCGGCTTGAGCGCGTCGCGCAGACGCTGCTCGATATCGAATCGATCGATCAGGCCGATTTTGAGGCGATCTGGAACAACGAAGAACTGCCCACGCGCGATCGGAATACGTCCGCGCCGCCGCCCGCATCGCGGCCCAGTCAGCCCACGCCGGCTACGTCGGCACCATCGGGCGGCAAGGCCAATCCGGCGCCGATGCCGGCGTAAGAAACTGCCGGTAGTTGATTTCTCAGTTCCGCTTTGAAGTCCGCGGCGATCGAGTACACTCGATCGCCGCGTTTTCTTGGTGTGATTTGGCGGGGTGTCATTCACGCCCCGCAGCCAAAGTCAATAGTACCTCTCTTGGATTGAACCCGCCCCCCGAAAGTGATATTAGATCTCAGCCTCATAAACCACTGAACAAGGACGGGTTTTCACCATGGATGCACATCGCGCCAGTATCACCGCATTGATCACCGCTTACTTCCGGGCCTATCACGCTACGCACGATTCACCCAGAATCTTTGATGACTTTCTGGCTGATCGGCTGTTTGCGGCGGACGAGCACATGACCTACGATCAGAATCTGGCGGGGCTGCTGAAGCTCATCAATCCTGAGCGGGCCGCCGCTAATCCCGATCAGGCGACGGCGCTGGCCTGTGTGATGCAGACCTACAGCGGGCCGATCACGTTGAGTCGCTCGCGCTACACGGAAGACCGATTGGCCGGGTTGATCGATCGGGGCGTGCGGCAGTACGTCATTTTAGGTGCAGGCCTGGATACGTTTGCTTTTCGCCGCACGGACTTGCTGGATCGCCTACACGTCTTCGAGGTCGATCATCCCACCACACAGGCTTTGAAGCATCAACGTCTCGCTATGCTGGGTCGCCCCTATCCGCCGCAGCTGCACTTTGTCCCCATCGATTTCCTGACGCAGCGTTTATCGACGGTGCTTCACGCCTCGGCCTATGATCCTCAGGCGCTGACCTTCTTTAGTTGGCTGGGTGTCACTTACTATCTGTCGCGCGAGGCGATCTTTGACACGCTGTGCGATGTAGCCGCACTTGCGCCCGCAGGCAGTTCGATCCTCTTCGATTACATGGACGCTGACGCTTTCATCCCGGAGCGGGCGGCTCGACGTATCCAGTTAATGCAGACCATCGCCGGTCAAGTCGGCGAACCGATGCAGACCGGCTTCGATCCGTCGACTTTAGCCGCCGACTTGCAGCAGGCTGGCCTGCGGCTTGAGGAAGACTTAGGCCCGGCCGAGATTGACGCCCGCTACTTCCGGGGCCGCACCGATGAATATCACGCCTTCGAGCACGCGCACTTCGCACGGGCAGTAGTGGCGTAAGGCCTGACAAACGACGCGGCGATTGAGAGAACTCGATCGCCGCGGTTGCTTTGCCGAGCGAAATCATCGCCGGCGGCCGATTATGTAGGTGCCGCGCTGTCAAATGTTCAACGAAACTCAAGCCATCCGATCCTGCGAGCGTTAATATCAGGCGGTTTCATTTGCCCAGCGCGGGGATTGAGCATACAATGGGCACGTTAGATAGTAGCGGATACCGTCACATCTGCCAAGAAGATCGCAGGTTTCAGCAGGGTACTGTATGGCAATAGTTAACGGAGGTGTGTTTATGGACGCAAGTAGAAAATATACAATAAGACCAGCCGCACGCCATATCCTGACCATCGGTCGTGATCTCATTCAGGACGGTTACGCAGCTGTTGTCGAGTTGGTAAAGAACGCTTATGATGCCGACTCCCCGGACGTCAAGATCGTTTTCAAAGCATCCGCTGACAGAAGTCGCTATTCCATTTGCATTGAAGATCGCGGCCACGGGATGTCTAGGGACACGGTAGTCAATAAATGGATGGTTCCATCCACCGACGACAAACTCACGAGACGAATAAGCCCCGCTGGAAGGACCATGCAAGGACGCAAAGGAATCGGCCGATATGCCGCCTCCATTCTCGGAAACGACCTGCTGCTGGAAACCGTAACATCGGAAGGTGAGAAAACGACGGTCTACGTCGAATGGATAAACTTTGAATCGGCTCAGTATCTTGATGATGTCGAAATTCTTGTTGAGACGAGAAAGTCCGCGGAATCTTCCGGCACCCGACTGACGGTCACTGGCGACGGCAAATTGCTTCCAGAGTGGGACCAGCGCCAATTTGACAAGCTTAGATTTGAGTTGAAGAAACTGATGTCTCCAATAAGCGCCGCCATGACCGAAAATGAGGGTGAAGATCAATTCAAAATCAGACTTGTCATAGATGGCTTTCTTGAAGGCCAAGAACGAGTTGTTGAGGAGACGATCGAACCTTACCCGATTTTCGATCTGTTTGATTATAAGATTGCCGGGAAAGTTGGCGCGGATGGAAAAGGTATACTGACTTATTCTATTCAGAAAGCCCGAAACACCCCGGAGGAGAAAATCTCGTTCGACTGTAGTCCTTTCACTGGATGTGGTGAGCTGGTTTTCGATATACGGGTTTATGACCGTGACAAAGAAGCAATCGAGTCTCTAATCGGCCGTGGACTGAAAAACGAGTCGGGAAATTATGTGGGCAGTCTTCAGGCGAGGCGACTTCTTAATGAATTCAATGGAATCGGAGTCTATAGAAATGGATTCCGGATCCGGCCACTTGGGGATGCTGACTTCGATTGGCTCAAGCTCAATGAGCAGCGTATTCAAAATCCTTCGCTCAGAATCGGTAGCAATCAGGTGATCGGCTATGTTCAAGTTCAGTCCGATGAGCAATCTGGCCTGATTGAAAAAAGCGCAAGAGATGGGCTGAAGGAAAATGTAGCTTTCGAGAGATTGAAAGAGATTACTAAGGCGGTCATCGCCGAGCTAGAGAGTAGGCGCTTTGCATACAGAAAAAGGGCTGGTCTGAGCAGGCCTGCTTTGAAAGTGGAGCGGGAACTCGAAAGACTATTCGCTTTTGACGAACTGAAACAACGTGTCAAGTCAAGGCTCACAAAGAGTGGCATTGATAAAAAGACTGCTGATGAGATTATCAGCATCATCAGCAAAGAGGAGGAAGAGAAGAACAAAATAGCGGATGATATTCGTCAAGCCGTCGCTGTGTATCAAGGTCAGGCAACTCTAGGCAAGATTATCAATGTCGTGTTGCATGAAGGCAGGCGTCCACTGAATTATTTCAAGAATGAGATACCGAACCTGCTTTACTGGCACCAAGCGTATCTCAAGTCGGGCGATATTGATGACCTGAATCGCATCGTGCGAATTACCGAAAACCTCGGGCCACAGGCCAATGTCTTTGTTAGTCTCTTCAGCAGGCTGGATCCGTTGGCAGCGGGAAAACGTTCTGCCAGAAGACTCTTGCCGTTGAAAAAGACCATCGAAGATACTTTTGCTGTTTTTGAAGTGGAAATGAAAAAGCATAAGATATCCGTAAAGGTTACTGGTCCCGATGACTTCAAGTTCTTATGCTGGCTCCAGGATTTGCATGCCATCTTTACGAATCTGGCGGATAACAGCGTCTACTGGATGAGCGAAAAGAATTCTCCTAAGCGTGAGATTAACGTCACCTTGTCAATAGATGGCGACTCGCTTCAATACATCGACTATCGCGATACAGGGCCGGGTATCGAACCAAGCCTTATAGCCAGTGGAGTGATTTTTGAACCCCAGTTTTCGACAAAGCCAGACGGAACAGGGCTCGGTCTTGCCATAGCTGGGGAGGCTGCATCCCGAAATGGACTTGAATTGATAGCCTTTGAGTCTGGAAGCGGAGCATATTTCAGATTACAGCCCCAAACGGAGTGAAAATATGTATCAAATAAGAGTGTTGCTTGTCGAAGATTCCCAGGAGCAGCAGGATATCTTTCGATCTTCCGTTGACGTGTTTAATGATAAGAATCGAGGATTATTAGCCGTAGAATTTGAAGTTGCGAGCAGCTTCAACGATGCGCAAAAAATCATTGATGGATCTTTTGATGGCGCAATACTTGATTTGAAACTCAATGAAGACGAAGATGGCGGCAATAAGATCGTTAATCAACTAGATGAATGTCTTCTTCGTGTCCCTGTAATCTTCGTGACTGGCTACCCCGATTTGGTCAATGACCATGCACTTATTGTAAGAAAGAGAGCGCGTGGCAGCGAAACATACGAAAGCGATCTTGAACTGGTTCGTGACATAAAAAGCACGGGGTTGACGCACATCATGGGAGGACGAGGGAAAATTGAACAGACTCTTAACGAGGTGTTTCTCAAAAACCTTCTGCCCCAGATAGGGGTATGGATGGCTTATGGCAGGGAGGATTCATCGCGAACTGAAACGGCGCTGCTCCGCCATACATTGAATCACCTTTTGCAGTTGTTGGATAACGACGAAGATAAATGCTTTCCAGAAGAAGCGTATATTTTCCCACCACTTGCTAAGACACTACAGACAGGAAGCGTCGTGAAGCACAAAGGCAACCAGAAATATTTTGTTGTGCTTAATCCAGCAT
>JAUQXD010000509.1 GCA_030834835.1 Thermoflexales bacterium
GACGGTCGCGCGATAGGTGAGGGCATCGTTGGGGCAGGTGCGTCGATCGGGTCCGGCGGCTTGCTCGATCGTTTGATCGACCAGATCGCGAGCGAGGCCAGTGTTGATTAACTTCTGCCGCACAAACTCGATCGGTGTGCCGCTATCCAGATCGGCGCGGGCTTCGCGCATCATGCGGTCGAGCGGTGTGGCAGACGCGGGTTCCGGCTGCGATAAGACTTCCTTCTGGAAGTTGGTGCCGCAGGTCTGGCACGTCACCATCTCGCCCAGCGAGTTGAGCGGGATCAACGGAATGAAATACAACGTGAACCAGTTGCGGGCCTGCCGCAGTTCGTAGGCGCGTTTGGCGCGGCAGTGCGGACAGAAGAAATTGCCGGTGTCTAAGGTCTTGAAGCGAGTCCTGGTCCCGAAAATGATGAACATGCTAATGCGTACTCCGTACTGCGTAATCGTTGGCGCTAATTGTAGCAGTTTTACGCATTACAGATTACGAATTACGTGCTGCGCAGTCTCCGGCTCTGCGGATACGGAAACACATCCACGATCTCGCCCTCGCGGATACGTTCCTGCATCGTCGTCCAGAAGTCCACAGCCAGCAGATCGCCGTGCGTCTCAAGGAAGGTGCCTTTCACGTTGGGCTGCAAGCCGAAAAACTTGATAAATTCTTCGGGGAAAATGTCGTTCTCACCCACATAAAACCACGGATCGGCGCCGGTCTCGTCGTCGTCGTAGTCCGAGCGCGGAATCTCGCGGAAGTTGTAATCCGTCAACAGGCCCAGTTCATCATAGTCGTAGAAGACTACGCGCCCGTGCCGCGTCACACCGAAGTTTTTCAGCAGCATATCGCCGGGGAAAATATTCGTCGCCGCCAGATCTTTCACCGACTGCCCGTAATCGATCACGGCCGCGCGCGCGGCGTCATCGGCCACCTGCCGCAGATATAAATTCAGCGGTGTCATCTTGCGCTCGGTGTACAGGTGTTTGATGGCGATCGTGTCGCCGTCTACGGTCACGCTGTTGGCGCACACTTTCAACAGTTCGTCCAGCAGCGCCGACGAGAAGCGCGCCCGATCGAATTGCAGATGCTCGAATTCCTGTGCGTCCACCAGCCGTCCGGCGCGATCGTGCTTGAAGACCAGCGCGTATTTCTCCATCACTTCCTGGCGCGTGGCCGTCTTGGGATAGGCAAATTTGTCCTTGATGATCTTGAACACCACATCGAACGACGGCAGGTCAAAGACCATCATCACCATGCCCTTGTCACCGCGCGCGATCTGAAACAGATCGTCTGAGTCACGCAAGTGGCGCAGCAAGTCGCGGTAAAGTTCGGTCTTGCCGTGCTTGTTGTAGCCGATCGAGATGTACAACTCGGCGATGCGCTTGAAGGGCATGATCGATTTGAGGAATTCGATCACCTCGTGCGGATTTTCGACGTCGACACTGAAGTACGATCGGGTGAAGCTAAACACCACGCTCACGTCGTCGGCGTTCGTCAACACCGCGTCGATGGTAAGGCCCTCCGCCGGATGCCGGAACGCAAACAACAGCGGAATCAACCGCTCCCCCGATCGAATCCGTCCGACAATGTAGGCCCCCTTGTTGCGGAAGAAGATCGATTTCAGCACATCGACCTCGTCGACCGTGGTCACACCTGACGCAGTCAACTGCGCTTCAATGGAACGCGCGGCCAGCTGCCTATCTTCAGCCACCGACCGAAACGGCGCGGCAAACGCGTGCTGTTCGATGATTAAGGTCACTAACGAGTCAAGCGTCGCAGGCGAGCGATAGGTCTCATAGACGGGCGCCTCCGATCGGGCGGGCGGCAGATTGAAATCGGAATCGATAAACTCGCGCGCGTGATCGACGCCGACGGTGGCGAAGATGCGGCGCGTGATCGAGTTGAAGAAGGTCTCGGCCAGTTCAAAATCACCGCAGCCCGCAATCAATCGCGAGTAGGCCGCCTTCATCTGCGCCCAGACGGCGGCGGTTTTCACCGCCTCGCCCAGTTCGGCCTGCGTGGCGGCTACCACCGTATCGACGATCTTTTTGTACAGGTTGAGCCGCTCCACCGCATCGCTCTGCACGCCATGCCAGTCGCGCTGCTCGAAGCGCGACTGCGCCCGCCGCGTGATCCAGCGAAACTCGATCTGATATTGCTCGAAGCCCGACCAGATCACGGCGGCCCCGCGCTCGGCCAATTGATGGATGTCCAGCATGTCGCCCCCCTAAAAACACAGCGATCACGGAGACAAGCTATGTGCCCCGTGATCGCTGTATTTTCTGTGGTTGCCTCGTTCGTTACAGATTAATACGCCTTGCCGAAGATCGCCACTTCGGTTGCAGGCTGGCCGCAGTGCACGCACACGCCTGACCCGCCGGGCTGATCGAGCGGGATGCAGCGCGTGGTGGCTTTGGTCTCTTCCTTGATGTCCGCTTCGCACTGCCGCTCGCCGCACCACCACGCCCGCGCGAAACCGTCTTCGATGATCGACTTGAACTCATCATATGATTTCGGTTCGTGCGTGTTCGCGTCGCGGAACTCGGTGGCGCGCTGCAACATATCCGATTGGATCGTGGCGAGTAACGACTGCACTGCTTCCAGCAAACCCGCCTGCGGCACGAAGGACTTGCCTTCGCGACCGGGGACATCGCGCCGCGCTAAAACGACCGTGCCTTTGTCCACGTCCTTCGGCCCCACTTCGATGCGCAGCGGCACGCCGCGCATTTCCCAGTCGTTGAACTTGAAGCCCGGCGTGTCGTCGCGATCGTCCACCTTCACGCGCACGGCGTCCGCCAGTTGTTTGCGGATGGTCTCGACCACGGGCATGACCTTGCTCTGCTCCGCATCACTCTTGAAAATGGGGACGATCACAGCCTGAATCGGCGCGAGTTTGGGCGGCAGCTTCAAGCCCTGATCATCGCCGTGCACCATGATAATGCCGCCGATCATGCGCGTCGATAAACCCCACGACGTTGTCCACGCAAATTCTTGCACGTTGTTCTTGCTCAGATACTTGATGTCGAACGCTTTAGCAAAGTTTTGACCAAGAAAATGTGACGTGCCCGATTGCAGCGCCTTCTTGTCGCCCATCATCGCCTCGATGGTGTACGACCGCACTGCGCCCGCGAATTTTTCCGACTCGGACTTGCGGCCCGGAATCACGGGGATGGCGGCATCGTTCACGGCGAAGTCGGTGTACACGTCCAGCATCTGGCGCGTCTCGGCTTCGGCTTCTTCCGCCGTGGCGTGCGCGGTGTGACCTTCTTGCCACAAGAACTCAGACGTGCGGAGGAACAATCGGGTGCGGAGTTCCCAGCGCACGACGTTGTTCCAGCAGTTGATCAGCACGGGCAAATCGCGATAACTCTTGATCCACTGCGCGTACATGTAACCGATAATCGTCTCGGACGTGGGCCGCACGACCAACGGCTCTTCCAGTAACTCGCCGCCCGCGTGCGTGACGACCGCCAGTTCTGGCGAGAAGCCTTCGACGTGTTCTTTTTCTTTCTGCAAGAACGACATCGGGATCAGCAGCGGAAAGTAGGCATTCTGGTGGCCGGTGGCTTTGAAGCGCCGATCGAGTCCGCTCTGCACCGCTTCCCATAAAGTGTAGCCGTAGGGGCGAATCACCATCGAGCCGCGCACGGGCGAGTAGTCGGCCAGTTCGGCGCGCTGCACGATCTCGGTGTACCATTTGGAATAGTCTTCACCGCGAGGGGTAAGTTTGTCGGCCATGAGTCACTCCTGAATGAAAAGTTACTGGTTAATGACGTGATGCGTGTTGCGTATTGCGTGATCGGAACACGCACCACGCAACACGTTTTACTTTAGTAGCGGTATCACTCGTTCAACATTCTCCGCGTACTTGATCAGTTCTCTGAACTGCGGGCGCACGTGAGCGTCGTCGGAAAATTCGCCGATGGTCCTGCGCCACATGTCGCCCACCAACACGAACGGGCCATGCGGCATCTCGCCGACCTGCATCAGGCTCCACGTCAACGCCACTTCGCTTAACGTGCCAATGCCGCCTGGCAGCGCCACCCACGCCTCGGCCAGTGTGACCAGATGATGCAGCCGTTGAAACAACGTGGGCAGTTTGATCTCTTCATCAACGTAGGGGTTGGCGGTGGGGCGCGTCTTATCAAACAGCGACGTGGTCACACCGATGACGTGGCCGCCCGCTTCCTTAGCGCCGCGGCTCGCGCCTTCCATCGTGCCGGTATAACCCCCGGTCGCGACGACGTAGCCCTGCTGCGCCAGCAAGCGGCCTAACGCGCGGGCCTGTTCGTAATCGAATGAGTCTTCTTTAGGCGAACTGCTGCCGTAAACGGTAACGATTGGACTTTTGGAATGAGACATAGTTTTGGATGTTGGAAATTGGATGTTAGATGTTGGAGGTTGGATGTTGTGTTGAATCGATATTGCTGCTCGATTGAGTGTTGCCTGTTTCTTCGGACGTATTCGATGTAACCCCAAACAACGCTTGCACACCGCGCACGATATTGCGAATGGGATGCTGCCGGAATTCGTCGGCATAGTCGCGGGCAAAATCCAGCGCGGCCTGATCGACCGAGACACTGCCTCCCGCCCGGCGCACTTGATCGAGATACTCGATGATGGACAGGTACAGGTCGGTTTCGGTCCTGCCGGAAAACTCGGCCAGCAAGTTGCTCTCGCCCACGGTGTTGACGATCGGCAGATACACTGTGTCATACCAGTGCAGCACGGCCTCGTCTTCGCTCACGTCTCGCTTGAAATCCAGCCCCATGAAATAGCGGTGATGCTCGATGTGCTCCA
>JAUQXD010000510.1 GCA_030834835.1 Thermoflexales bacterium
AAGAAAAACCGATAGCGACCACTCCGTAATGCGGTCGGCATGATGATGGGCTAGCCCCGGCTGGCTTTGCGCATATTGCTGAACATCAGCGCCATCGCGCCGAGGGTGGTGAAGAAGGCCAGCCCGATCTTGGTCACATCGACGACCGGCTCAACGTGGACGCCATCCGGCCCGATGGAGATGGCGGCGACCGGTCGGGCGGTTGAGAATCCGCCGCCACCCGCGCCGTAACCGTTGCCCGATGGCAAGATGTCGTGGCGCGATTTCAGTCCCTCGTCGTCTTCGGTGGGCGCGACCGCGTCATGCCGTCCCTTGATGCCCTGATCCTCATCGTCGCCAGGTTCCGCGCCGCCGCCGCCAAAGCCGACGCCCATACCGCACGAGACTTCTGCGGCGCTGATGACGGTGTAATCGCCGCCAGTCACCGGATGTCCAAAGACCGCCGTGGGCCGGGCCGTGGCGATAAGTTTCTCCAGCAAATCCAAACCTTGCTCTTGCGCCTTGATCACTGAGAGGCCGAGTTTATCGAGGAAGTCACTCATGTCATTTGCTCCTGCGGCGTGCTGCAACCAGAGTGATTATAACCGAAAACAACAAAGTCAGACCGGCGAAGGTCCACGTAGCATAGCGCGTTACATCGACGATGGGGAAACGCTGTATCTGCCCGGCCCGATCGACGATCACTCCGATCGGGCGATTCCAGACGAAGCCGCCGCGCGGCCAGCGGACGATCAAGGCCTGCGACTGTGGCGTGACGGTGACATCGCCGCTGATCAGTGGTTCGCCTGTCTGGGTTTCAACTTTAATGAAGTCGCGTAAGTTTGGCATCGTTTTGATCCTGTGTGATTCTATAACTTTCTACCCGGTTGAGGATAGTGTATTTTTGTCACTATCTGTCATGATGATAGTCACCCCTTCAATTATTACACGTATTACACGGCCTCCGCCCACTTCAGCGCGGGGACAATCAGGGCGTTCCAGGTGTAGTTAGAGCGGGCGGGATCGACGGTGCCGACTGCACCTGGCGCAAGGATAATCACTTCCTTTGATTGATGATCCGTGCCCAACTCGATCGTGATCAGCTGCTCGATCGTGCGTTTGAGGGCCGGGTCGCGCGTGAGGCGATAGGCCAGCGCGAAGGCCGTCAACGTGTACATCGGCCAGTAACCGCCGTTCTGATAGTCGCCCGGCCAGTTGAGGCCCGGCTCGAAGAAGCGTTGCCGATCGAGAAAGTCGCCGTTGGCGGCGCAGATGATCTTGATCCCGGCGAGGGACCCATCGGGTTGGGTGACGGCCGCCACTTGCCGGAAGCGATCGACCGTGGACAGGATCGTCGCATCGGGCAGGGCGGTGTCGTCATATAACCAGCGCAGCAGAAACTCTGGAAACAGCGCGGATAGATCGATCGCCGTGGCCCACGCCGAATCTTTGCCCAGTGTCAGCGCGCCCGGATCAGATCGAAAGAAACCGGCATACTGCGCTTTGGCCTGAGTGATCTGCTGATCGGTGATGCGGCCGAGTTCGAGGAAGCGCATGGCCCGCAGTGCCAGGACGTACAGACCCTGATTGTGCGCGATGCGCTCGCGCTGTTCAAACTGCACGGTGTCGGCCCAGTATCGGAAAGCGCCGGTCGGTGTCACGTATTGCTCGTCGGACACGTGCGCTTGTACGAAGGACCAGGCCAGTGTGATCGCCGCGAGATCGATCGGGACGCGATTGCGCTTCAACCACGCCGACCAGATGATGAAGAGCAGGGTCGAGTCATCATCGCCCGGCGCGAAGTCCAACTCATCACTGTGTGCGAATGGAACCGCGGTGCGAATCTGGCCGGTGGGCAGCTGCGTCCGCGCGAACCAACGCAGACATTCCGCGCTGAGACCGACATCACTGAGCGCCAGCGGGCCATAAAAGGCATCGCGCACGAAGGTGGCTTTGGGATAGAGTTGACTCGACAACATGGCGCGCTGCGCGCTGCGGGTCACAATGTTGTGACGCGTGCTCGTGAAGTAATCGGGCAGCAGCGAGGCGATGGGCGATGCGGCCTGGCCGGGCGCGGCCGCCTGATCGGTCAGCAGTTGTGTAGCTGCCAGCTGTGTGGCCGCCCACTGTGTGGTGGCCCACGTCACGCCGACGAGGCCCATCAACTTCAATACATCGCGGCGGCTGCGATTATCGGCCATGCGGTTGAGTGGCGGTCGTTCGCAATTCTGGATAGGTCTGCATGACGGCCTGCGCCAGTTTGGCCGAGTCATGCCGCCAGGGGCGCGCTTCGTCCAGCACATCGGCGGTGGCAATTTGCGGCAGGCCGCCCAGCGTTTCGATGCGCACCATTTCGCCCACGCCCTCCGGCGCGTTGAGCCAGGGTACGTCGGTGCGCGCATTGGCCAGCACCACATCAATAATGTCCGGGCCGATGTGCCGCTCGATGGCGCGGGCGTGCGCGTTGGCGGTGTAGCCATCGGTTTCACCGCGCTGCGTGGCGACGTTGCAGACATACATTACCATGCCGCGCGTGGCGCGCAGCGCTTCCGGCAAATTGTTGATCAAGAGATTCGGCAGCACGCTCGTATACAGACTGCCCGGCCCCAGCACAATCAGATCGGCGTCCAGAATGGCGCGAATCGTTTCGGGATAGGCGCGGACGTTATCGGGCTTCAGGCGCACCCGCTCGATCGCGCCGCCGGTGTTCGCCGTCTCGTGCGTGATGTTGGATTCGCCGTCGATCTGACGCAGACCATGATCGGTGCGGACTTCGGCGCTGAGCAGCACATCGCTCAACGTGCTCGGCAAAATCCGACCGGTGATCGCCAGCACGCGGCTGCTTTCGATCAGGGCCTGTTCGAAGGAGCCGGACACTTCGGCCATGGCGCTGATGAATAAGTTGCCAAAGGCGTGGCCGTCCAAGTCTTGTTGTTTGGGTGTAAAGCGATATTGAAAGAGCTGCGTGGTCAGTGACTCGTCGTCGGCCAGCGCGGCCAGGCAGTTGCGAAAATCGCCCGGCGGCAGCATGCCCAATTCGCGCCGCAAGCGTCCGCTCGATCCGCCATCGTCGGCCACGGTCACAATCGCCGTGAGATTGGACGTGTATTGTTTAAGGCCGCGCAATAACGTGGAGAGGCCCGTGCCGCCGCCGATGGCGACGATCCGGGGGCCGCGTTCGCGCTGGCGATGGCGCAGCACGGTGTCGGCCATGGATCGATCGGGACGCGCGAACGGCGACAGGATCGATCGGCCGAGTTCGCGCACGGCAAAGATGATGGCCGCGATGCCGACCACGCCGACCACGATCGCGCGCTCGATGCGGGGCAGGAATTGCAGCGTCAGATAATAGGCCGCATCCGGGAAACCGGTGGTGCGGTAAATATCGACGAGGATGTAGGCCAGCCCCAGCGCGATTAGCGTGACGCCAAAGCCCAGCAAAATGATCCAGCGCTTGACGCCGATGCCGGGTGTCAGCCACTTCCAGATGGGGGCGGTCTTGAGTCGCTTGAGTAGAGTCATGGAATGATCAATTTTCAATGATCAATTTTCAATGATCAATGGGCCATCACCATCCATCTGCACATTGATCGTTGTTCATTGA
>JAUQXD010000049.1 GCA_030834835.1 Thermoflexales bacterium
ATTTTGAAAGCAATATCAGGAGACACTCTCATGGAAATGGAAATCACCTTCCCCGGCGGCGCGCGCGTCGATGCCAACTTTGGCGGGTTCAGCGTGCGAACCGATCAGCCGCCGATGTCGTCTGCGCCCACACCGTTCGCCACATTCCTCGCGTCGATCGGCACCTGCGCGGGCATCTACGTGCTGGGTTTCTGCAATCAGCGCGGCATCCCGACCGATGGTATCCGCATCATCCAGCGCATGCAATCTGATCCGCGCACCGGGCTGGTCGGCCAGATCGATCTGGATATTCAACTGCCGCCTACGTTCCCGGAGAAGTACAAGGCCGCCGTCATCCGCGCGGCGGATCAGTGCGCCGTCAAGAAACACCTGGAACACCCGCCAACGTTTAACGTCTTCACGACGACAACTGAAGCGGTGGCGGCATAACACCACCAAAGCGACGGAGGCACCCCGTCATGCCCGAATGCTTTTGTCGGGCATCCAGGTAGCAGATTGATAAACACAATTGAAGGGGCTGGATTCCCGCCGGAAGCACGCGGGATTGACATCGGATGCGATCAGTGCAAAGTGCTTGATCTAAATCGACGGGCCGAGTGAAGTCACTCGGCCCGTTTATTTGTCAGCCACTGTTCCAACTCGGCATACGATCCCAGCACCGCGTCCGGCTCCACCGATTGATCAGCATCGTCATAGTTCGCCGTTAGCCGCACTGCCTGCATGCCCACGCCCTTTGCCCCTGCGATGTCACTGCGCGTCAAGTCGCCGATGTGCACCGCCTCGTGCGGCTCCGCGCCCAGACACTCCAGCGTCAGGTGAAAGATACGCGGATGCGGCTTGCTCACGCCCACTTCATCGGAGAAACTGAGCTGCGTGAAGCACTCGATTAGCTGATCACGGATCAGAAATTCGCGCAGAGTACGCCCCGTCGATAAACCCGAATCCGAGATCACGCCCAATCGATAGTGCTGAGTGAGACGACGGATCGTCTCAGCGGCCCCGTCGATCAACGTCGGGCCGGGATTCGCGTCCAACAACGATCGATCGTAGCACAGCGCCAGCGCGTCGAAATCGACGGGCGGCAATTCGATCAACAATTCATTCAGCATCACGCGCACCCACTCGGCGGCACTGGGTGTGCGATACTCTTCGCGCCACGCTTTGTTCCACGTTCGCCGCGCCACATCCTCCGCTGCATCCACTTGCTCTAGCGAGACGTCGATCTGATGCTTCGCGAACAGTTCAAATAAAAACCGGCGACGCAAGGGATGAGCATATGCGGCCGCTTTGTACAGCGTGTTCCAGTAATCGAAGGTGATGGCCTTAAGCATGTGATTTAGCGCTTAAAGAAGCGCGTGCCCCAATCGCCACGATTGCCCGGGCGCGAGCTGGTTAGCGTGCCGCCGATAACGCCCGTACAGGCCTCGAGATCGTTCTGCAATGTGCCTACCGCGAACAGGAATTGTCCGTCACCCAGATCAAGGATCAGATTGGCAGCGCGGCCAGTCACTTGTCCTGAGACTGCCAGGGCCGGGCCAGACTCGCGCAGCAACATACCAGAGAGAACGCCCGTCCGTGCAACCTCGAACTTCAGATCGCCGGTCACCGATAATCCAGCATCCGGCCCAGCCTGGATCGCCGCCTGAAATTGAATGTAACACTTCGGCAGTTTGGCCTGTTCCGTCGCGGCACGCGCCTCAGCGATCGCGAACTCCGCTTGATAAGTCGCCATGACTTCAGGCGATTCAGACCGATAGCAGCCGGTAAGTCCAAAGAGTATCACGATCAGCACTGCCAGAATTCTGCGCATATCGCCGCCTCGAATGGAGTGTAAGCCACCCCAATTCTACGCCGATTAGCGCGATACACAACTCCGCCAGATATGAACGGCACGTGTTATTTCGCCGTCATTCGATACACCGTGCCACTGTGATCGATCACGTACAGTTCCCCGTTCACATCCTCGCCGAAAGAACTGATCCGTATATCGGCCGCCAGCCGATCGGTCCGCGACCACTTGCCGGTTGCGTCGCGCGTCAACGACCAGATCGTGCCGATGCAATAATCGGCAAAGAAATATTGCCCTTGCAGTGCCGGATATCGCGCGCCGCGATACACATAGCCGCCTGTCACCGAGCAGCCTTCGGCATGGCTGTATTCTGAGATCGGCAATACCAACCCCGATCGATCGCAGTTGCTTTGCGGGTTGAAGCAGTGCGCGCCTTCCATGATGCGCCAGCCATAGTTCTCGCCGCCCGCGCTGGACGCCGGCTGGAAGTTGACTTCTTCATATTGATTCTGTCCCACATCCGCCATGTACAGATCACCCGTTGCCTGATCGAATGAAAAGCGCCACGGATTGCGCACGCCCAGCGCCCAGATTTCATTGTCAAACGGATTCGACGGCGGTATGGCGTATGTGGCTTGATTCACCCCATCGATACGCAGCATCTTACCCAACAGCGCTTTGGAGTTTTGCCCGTTCCCAAGCGAGCCGTGGCGATCTCCCGCGCCTCCGCCATCACCCATGCCCACATATAGATAACCATCCGGCCCGAACATGACCAGACCGCCGTTGTGATTTGCTTCGGTCTGCTCGATCACGATCACTTCGCTGGCCGATGATTTGTCAGCCACATTCGGGTCAGACGCCGAGACTTGATAGCGTTCGACGATCGTCGCGCCATCACCTTTGCGTGTGTAATTCACATAGAAGCGCCCAGTCTGGACGTAATCGGGTTCAAAGGCCATACTCAGCAAGCCTTGCTCGTTGCCGCTCGACAACACGCGATCGACGATGTCGAGAAACGGTTGATCGAGCAGCTGTCCATTCTCGATCACGCGAATGCGGCCCGGCTGCTCGATCACAAACAGGCGCGCATCGCCAGCGTGCGTCAAATAGACAGGGCGCGTCAAACCATCGGCCAGCGCTTCTAAAGCAATCTCACTTGCCGCGCCGGATGGCACGCTTATTGGCGACGACACAGCGGTCGGCGCGGGCGTATTCGTGGCAGGCGGCTGCGCATCCGTGGGCGGTAAGGCAGTTGGCGGCGCTACGGTCGGCGGCTGATCGGTCTGCGCGATTATCGTCGATTCAAGCGTGGCCTGCGCGGGTGACACGGTCACGCGCGGCGCAGTCGACTGCGCGCAGGCCGATACGATCAAGCCTGTTATCCATAACACCATCACTTTGCGATTCATTCCATCACCTCTAAAGATTTACTTCCACTCTGCCTGATTCTATCAGCCCCAACTTAAGCGCAGATGAGTCCCCTACAATAACCGCCACACCGAAGTCGCCGGCTGCCGCTGTTTGAAGCGGCCGTACAGCCAACACAACGGCAACAACACCAGCAGGCCAAGCAGCCACCACGGCAGCATGCGTTGTATGCCAACCTCATTACCGACAATCAAACCGATAATCGCATACAGATACAGGTGCGTCAGATAGAAGAACAACGGACTTTGCCCCAGCACGATCAGCGGCTTCAACCAGCGAGGAACGACTTCACCCGCGCGCGAAAAGGCCCACAGCAACACCAGATCGATGCCTAGCGTGAGCAGCAGGAAGACGATCGCGGGCGGGTACTTTACCATGTTGAAGACATCGAGCCAGTTTGCGCCGACTGCCGCTCGGATGTTGCCGAAGCTGCCGAGCGCGCGTAAGCCAACGAACAACGCCAGCGCGATCAGCCCGATGATCAGCGCGCCCCGATAGGCCTGCGCCCGATCGTGCTTCAGCCAGCGTCCGAACGCGATGCCCAGTCCCGTTACATCCAGCCACGGCACGATGGGATAATACACCAGCACATTGCCCGTGGTACCGGGGATCATCAACGCTCGCGCGACAACCGAGTGAGCCACGCGCGCTGACGCCAGACTGATCGCGACATCAGTGACAATGATCAGTGTGAGGCTGACGCCAATGAGCACACCCGATTTCAGTTTCAGCAACAATGAACTCAACACCAGCGCCGCGCCGAGGCCGAACAGTACGCCGAAGTAGATCGGAAAGCCACCCGTCTGCCCGATCGGCCAGGCACGATTCTCGATGAGGAATTGCAGCGCGATCAAGATCAGGCCGCGCACGATGAAGTGCAGTGTGATCTGGCGGCCTGTCCAACCCTGTCGTTGGCGCGAGGCCGCGAACAGCCACATTCCAACGCCCATGAGGAAGAAGAAACCCGGTGCGGCGAGGTGTGTGATCAACCGCGTCACAAAGGGCAGCGCCTCCGTGTAACGCGGCACGCCCGTCCACATCTCCGGCGCGGGATGCTGCCCGGCGATGAAGACGTTGGCGTGATCGAGCGCCATCACGATCATGATCGTGCCGCGCAGCGCGTCCAGCGGCCAGTCGCGGGATTCAGTCATGCCGGAATTGTAGCAGGAATCATCGCGCCCACGAAAAACGGCGCGACTGATCGATCAGTCGCGCCGAAAGGGATGCGCCGGACAAGTCTGCTGCTGGCAACATCGTTGAATTCTCGTCGTTGCGAGCACAGCGAAGCAATCTCCCTTAAATTGCGCAGTAGATTGCTTCGTCGCTGCGCTCCTCGCAATGACGAGGCACTCGTTGCCCCTTACTTCGCGCCCAGGAACGCGATCAACGCGCCAATTTCGTCGTCGCTCAAGTTCAGTTTCGGCATCGCCGTGTCCGGCTTAAGTTTCGACGGCTCGGTCAGCCACTGTCGTAGATACTCAGCGCTGAGCTTGCCGCTAGTCAAATCGGGCGGTTCATCCCCGATCCAGAATGGTCCGAACTTGGTCGTCAGCGCCGGATGAGCGTGACACATCACACAGCCTTTGTCGACGAACAACGCGCGGCCCAACGCGATCGGATCGGGCGCAGCAGCGTTGACACTCTCAGCGATGGTCACGGGCTGAGCGACACTGGCGCTCTTGTCGACGGCGACGGGTTGGGCCATGCTGGTGCCGGCCGTCGTGAATCCGATCACGCCGATGAGCGCCGCGATGGCGACGACTACCAATGCCAATCGCGCGCGAGTACGCAGCCAAAACGCCAGCGCTCCGATCGCCACAATCACGCCGGCCACACCTGCTGCTAACGGCATGGCGCTGGTCGCAGGCGCGACAGGGACAGTCGTCGTCGCCGAAGCCGGCGCGGGCGCAGACACCGGCGCTGCAGGCGCGGCCGCCACCACCGTCAGCGGCGACATATCCTGCGTCACCATCCCGAACGGTTCAATGTCCACTTTCCAGTTCCATTGACCGTCACCGGGCAAAGTCACACTCGCGACATAGCGACCGGAGCCACCCTCGCGCTTCGCCGTGACGGTAAATGAGTCTTTCGCATCTGATCGATCGAAGCGCAGCAGCGGCACCAGATCATCGCGCAGGGTGCGGCCGTGCTGCCGCACCGTAAAGCCGATCGTGAACGATTGACCCGCCACAATCTGGCCTGGCAACTCATCGAGCGTGATCACCGCCCAGCCCCCCGCTGTGGCCGTGATAGCCGTCATCAACAGCAACATCAACGCGATAGCCAACGACCGGAAAACCTTGTTCATCGTATCCTCCCCTGGATAGCATCATCTTACACATTACACATTTCATGCAGTACTGCTCGCTTTTCGTGGCCGGTGCTTGAGGTTGGCCACGGCTGAACGAATGGCCGGAACCCGCACGGCCAGCAGCACGATCAATATCAGCAGGTACGACCCGAGTTCAACGGCGACCTGCGGCTCGTACCCGGCCACGCGCTTGTTGGAAGACTCCAGCAGGGCGTGAACGACGACGATCAACCCGGCGGCATAGATCAACCGGTGCAGACGCTTCCACCACTTGCCCAGACGCTTCATGGCCCAACGCGTTGACGTGGCCGCCATCGGCGTCAAGATGCCCAGCCCGATGACACCCAGCGCCGCGATGTAGTCTGGAATCGGGGCTTGCACCCAGTT
>JAUQXD010000511.1 GCA_030834835.1 Thermoflexales bacterium
AATGATGAAGACGTTGACATCGGGGACGTTGTAGACGAGGCCGTAGAACCAGTATCCGGCAAAGGCGGCGAAGGTAACCAACGCTACGCGCCATGATTGCTTAACCAACACGATCAAGCCCAATACCGCCAAGAGCGCGCCAACGACGCCAAACTGATCGAGTAGGAGGCGACTGATGATGCCCCAGCGCGTCGGATCGCTCCACAGGCCAAGATTGAGTGCGCCGCCAAAGCGCTGCCCGAAAATCCAGCCCAGCCATTCGCCGATCGACATCGCCGCGCCGTTGTGTAAGCCCGGCCAACGCAACGGAATGTATAGCCACGGTGTCAGGCCAAGCACAAATAACCCAATCGCCATCAACCATGATCTGAGCGGCAAACGCGGTCGCGTCAACGCCAGGGCAATTACGATGGGCGGGATCAAGATGACGCTCGTGAGATGGTGCGAGAGGGCGAGGCCAAAGACAAGGGCGAGAAAGTAGATTGGTAAATTAGTAGATTGGTAGATTGGTGACTGGTAACTGGTTGACTGGTAACCGGTTGACTGATTACCAGTTGACCAATTACCGATCGATTGAATCAACAACGCCAGAATGATCGAGACAAAGAGCGCATTGAGGGAATACACTTCAATGACGACCGCCTGACTCCAGAACACACTCGATGCGGCCAGAGTCAGGGCCGCGATGGCCGCCGCCAGTCGATCGGATGAGAGGCGGACGATGAGGTGATAGATTAGCATCACCGCACCTGTCGCCGCTATCGCGGAGAGCAGGTTCACGCGAAACGCCATCTGGCCGAGGGGCAGCAGCGAGAACAACTTACCGATCAGGATGAACAGCGGATAGCCCGTCGGATGCGCAATGCCCAACTGTGGCGCAACGACTTGAAACTCAAACGTATCGGCGCGACCGACACGCGTGCCCAATGTCAACAGATACAACGCCAACACGCTGACCGCCAGGGGCAGATCAAACCATCGGGGTTTGTAGGTCACGCTTCGCGTGACATCTTGACTTACAAGGGCGAGTGCACCAATCAACAACACCAGCGCCCAACGCAGATCGACTTCGGGCCAGAAGACGTAGACGAACAGGAGGAGGAGTGGAACAAGCGTGATGCGTGGTGCGTGGTGCGTGATGCGTAATACGTAATGAGTAATGAGTAGACAGACGACACTCAGCGCGATGACGCCGGGCCAGTCCCCGAGGAAAGACAATCGCAGCGGATCGAGTTCGTAGAAAAATCGCGCGAGGAAGGTACTCAGCGCGATCGACGGCAGGTAGGACGCAAAGAGGCGGCGCACGATCAGGGTAGTTGTCCGGTGAGTGTGGCCGGCGTTTGTTGCTGCTCGAACCAATGCTGCAAAATCTTCTGCGCCACTGGCAGCGCGGCCGCCGAGCCTTCACCGCCGTTGTAAATGAACACGACCACCGCAATCTGCGGATTATCCAGCGGTGCGTAAGCGGCAAACCACGCGTGCGTGGGAATGCGGCCCGGATACAGGCAGTCGCCGTTCTTCTGCGCCATGTCGTCGCAGTATTCAGCCGTGCCCGTCTTGCCCACCACGCGCACGCCCGGCACCTGGGCAGTTGGATAGCCCGTGCCGGTTTCCACATTCACGACCGCGTCCAACCCCTGGCGCACGACCTGCAAGTTCTCAAAATCGATGGGCACTTTGCGCAGGGCCTTCGGTGAGAAGCGCTGCACCACATTGCCGTCGGCATCCGTGACCTGTTTGACCATCTGCGGCGTCATCAACACGCCGTCATTGGCGATGGCCGCGTATGAGTTAAGGACTTGCAGCGGCGTGGCGGTCAGATAGCCCTGCCCGATCGACATATTGTATGTGTCGCCCAGCGTCCAGTTCTCCGTCGTAAACAGTCGCTTCCAGGTAGGACTGGGCACAAAGCCCGACGATTCACCGATCAGATCGATGCCGGTGGCCGTGCCAAACCCGAATGATTCAGTGTATTTCTTCAGCCGATCGATCCCCAGCCCATCAAATTCCGTCTGGCCGTCGATGTTGTACGGATACCCGCCGCCGACTTTGTAGAAGAATACGTTGGTCGAATGTTGCAGGGCTTCCACCACATTTTGCGGCCCGAAACCGGGCCGGTACCAGCCGTAGAAGCGTTGGGCCAGCGCCAGATTATCGGGGGCGAACTGATTCGGCACGACGATCACACCCGGATCGTTGATGATCGTGCGCGGTGTGATCACGTTCTCTTGCAACGCGGCAGCCGCGGGCACAATCTTGAACGTCGAGCCGGGCGGAAACGCGCTCTGGAAGGCATGATTGAGCTGCGGTAGATACGGA
>JAUQXD010000512.1 GCA_030834835.1 Thermoflexales bacterium
AGGCGCTGGCCTCAGCGGCGTGTCTATGTAGTCTTACTGTTGGTTATCGTGATATTGGCGGTGGGTATCACGCTGCATTGGAACGAGCAGCCGGTTGTGGTGACGCTGCCCCCGGCGCTAGCTCATGCAATCCGGCCTGCCGTGGAATCTTTGGTTGGATCGGACCTAATGCCGCCCGGCGACGCAACGGTGATACCTTTGCCTCTAGCGGTCTTATATCGCGTCTTTCCATTCCTGACTATGACGCGTGTCTGGGCAAGGTATATGATTCCAGGGATGCTAGCGGTTGCGGTCCTGGCAGGCGCCGGGGCCACATGGATTGCCGGGCGTTTTCCCAGGCGCGCGACTGCCCTGCTGGTAATCCTGATCGTTCTGGTGTGTTTCGAAGGGTTGACTGCGCCGTACCTCGCATTCACCGAAGTGGCGGCGAATGCTCGCCCGGTGGATCGCTGGCTGACGACCCAATCGCCGCCGATAACACTCATCGAATATCCTTTGCCGACAGCCAACAAACTGGCCATGTACCGGCAGTCGCTGCACCGGCAGAAAGTGGCCAATGGTTATGCATCGGTCGAGCCGACCTACTTTGCGCAAGCAGCGTCCGTGCTTGGTACTTGGCCGACGGTGGCGAGCATGGAGTTATTACGTAACTGGCAGATTGATTATGTGTTGATCAACGGTGCTAATACTGAGAAATTCTTGAATGAGACTTTGCCGGCAATTCAGGCTGTGCCAGGGTTGTGTTTGGCACGTGAAGATAACGAGCCTGAACTCAACCGGCACACCTATCTATTCAGGGTAACGTCTGCAGGGCAGGCGTGTGGCACAGTACAATAACAGACAGAAGGACAAAACAATCGCGATGAGCGAACCATTGCGCGGCGGCTTGATCGCCGCTATTGAGCCGGATAGTTTCGCCGCCGAAGTCGGCCTGCGGCCTGGCGACGAGGTGCTGGTCGTCAACGGTCACCCGGTTGAAGACGTGATCGACGTGCAGTACTACGCCGCCGACGAGTGGATCGAGTTGACGATCCGGCGCGGCGGAATGCTGCTCAACGTCGCCGGGCCGCGTCTCTACAATCAAGTGCTCGGCATCGAGTTCGAGCATCCTACCTTCGACATCGACATTCGCCGCTGCAACAACCTCTGCCCGTTCTGCTTCGTGCTGCAAATGCCCAATCGCATGCGGCGCGCGTTATACGTGAAGGACGACGACTATCGCTATTCGTTTTTGCACGGCCACTTTGTCACGCTGACCAACCTCTCCGATCACGATTGGGACCGCATTGCAGAGCAATTCCTGTCGCCGCTGTATGTGTCCGTCCACGCGACGGATCTGGAAACGCGTCGAGCCTGCCTGCGCAATCCGACCGCGCCCGATATTCTTCAACAACTGGCGTGGCTGCGCGATCACGACATCGAAGTGCACACGCAGTTAGTTGTCACGCCGGGGCTGAATGACGGGCCACAGTTGACGAAATCGCTGCGCGATTTGACTGAGTTCTGGCCGACCGTACAATCGATCAGCGTGGTGCCGGTAGGCCTGACGAAGCATCATAAGTATGATCGTAGACCGTTGACGAAAGACGAAATGCGCGTCATCGTCGACGAAGTTCACGCGTTTCAAAGCAACTGTCTCTCACATTTGGGCGTGCGTTTTGCCTACCTGACCGATGAGTTCTATCTGCAACTCGACGAACCCGTGCCGCCCAAAGCCTATTACGATGGTCTATCGCTGGAAGAGAACGGACAGGGCATGGTGCGGAATTTCCTCGATGATTGGAAGAAGGTGAAACGGGAGATTAAGAAGCAGGACGCGCAGAGCGCGGGAGGCAGGACGCACTATGCCTCGGCCACGCTGGTGACAGCGACGTTGTTTGCGCCGACGTTGGCGAAGACGGCGAACGAGTTCACGCAACTGACGAAGATTCCGTTGGATGTTGCGCCGATCGTGAATGAACGGCTGGGCGAGACGATCCGGGTGTCCGGCCTGCTGATGGGCGAGGACGTGATCGTGCAGCTGCGCGATCGGGTCTTGGGTAACGTCCTCGTTTTGCCCCGCATCATGTTTGATCATCCGCAGGGCGTGGCGCTGGACGATCAGTCGCCGCTCGACATTGCGCGGGCGCTCAATCGACCGGTGGCGTTGGCCGACGCAATGGGCGACGTGCTGGATGCGCTGGCCGGGCAAAATCGGCTGATTGTGAAACCCACCGACGAGTTCATTCCGATCGATGTGATGAAGGCGGGTGGCTGGGCGGTGGAAAAATATCTGTAACGCGTCGGGCGGGGGCTTGCGCAGTTAAGGTATGATGAAGTTGACCACACATCCGTATCAACGGAGGCCACGATGAACTCGCAGCGCTCGCAACTGATTTTTGTCGGCGTGATCGTGCTCGCTGTACTGGTAGTTGTAATCGGGTTGATCGGTCGATCGATTGGACAACCCGCCACGCCGGTCGCTGTGCCAAATGCCACCGGTGTGACCGCAACTCCAGCCCCCGCCAATGCCGTTATCGTCAGCATTGAATCATCCAACACCAAAGAGGATTGGCTGAATCTGGTAATCGAGCAGTTCAACGCCTCCGGCGCGAAGATCGCCAGCGGCCAACCGATCGTCGTCAAGGTCAAACATGGCGGATCAGGCACGGGCATGGACGCGATTTTGTCGGGCACATCGCAGCCGGTGGTGTACAGCCCCGGCACGTATGTGTGGATCAAGCAGCTCAATCAGAAGTGGCAGGATCGCAACAACCGCGCGCTGATCAAAACTGATTGTCCCGCGCTGACCAGCGAACCGTTTGGTATCGCGATGTGGCAGCCGATGGCGCAGGCGTTGGGTTGGCCCGACAAACCGATCGGGTTAAGCGATATCGCCAAACTCGCGGCTGATCCCAAAGGTTGGGCTTCGCTCAATCATCCCGAATGGGAGACGTTCAAGTTCGGGCATGGCCATCCTGATTATTCCAACTCCGGCCTGCTCACGATGATCGCGGCGACGTATGCAGGCGCGGGCGTGACGAGCGGCCTGACGCCCGACATCGTGAAGAGCGACACGGTGATCACCAGTGTGCGCGCGCTGGAGCAGAGCGTGTTTCACTACGGGCAACTCTCGACGGATTTGTTCAATCGCATGACGGCGCGCGGCCCCGGTTACCTGCACGCGATTACGGCGTTTGAGTCGGACGTGGTGAAGTGGAACCGGCAGCACGCCAATGAATTGCGTTTTCCGCTGGTGTTCATCGCGCCTGCCGATGGCACGTTCTGGACCGAGCATCCGTATTGCATCCTCGACGGCGCAGACTGGGTGACGGCGGAGCAGCGCGAAGCGGCCGAGATTTTCAAGCAATATCTGCTCAATCCAGCGCAGCAAGCGGCGGCGGTTACGGTGGGCCTGCGGCCCGCCGATCTGTCGGTGCCGCTAGTCGCGCCGCTGGATGCGGCGAATGGCGCGAATCCCAACGTCACGGCGAAAAATTCGCCCAACCTTGAGTATCCGACCGACGAAACCGTCACGCACATTCTGGATGTGTTCCATCAAGTCAAGAAGAAAGCCACGGTGATTCTGATCGTGGATACGTCGGGCAGCATGCTGGGCGAGAAACTCAAGGGCGCG
>JAUQXD010000513.1 GCA_030834835.1 Thermoflexales bacterium
CGTAAACGCCATATCGGGCCGGTATTCACCTGGCCCCAGTTTGGGGGGAGAGCTGGCAGGCGTCTTTTTCATAGCGCCCGAGTTTACCCCAAACCATACCTTTTAGCATCGGCCTGTCGGTAGCCGTGCTACAGTGTCGAAGGAATTCATGTTTGTCTCCTTTAGGCCAGCAGTTGTCCCTGGTGTAAGGCTGCATCGATCGGCGTCACTGACGGACGGGTGAACCACCTGCGCCGATCGATCAGCACAAGACCCGCATCGATCAGACAGGCGCTGGCCAGGACAAACCAGAGCAGTTCGGCCGGCGGGATGTTGGCGGCGACGATGCCGAACGCGTTGAGCGCACCATGCAGCACGGTTGCGACCAGGACATTGCGCCCGCTCCTGACATACACCCACGTCAGCGGCAGGGCGAAGGCAAAGACCACCAGCATTTCCGCGATGGGCGAGGTACCAGGCGCGAACCCAAGGAAGAGCGCGAAGTGAAGCAGCGCCCACGGAAAACCGATCAGCACGGTCGCCGTGAAGGGCGAATGCCGATCGAGCAGCCGCCGCAGCGCAAAACCGCGCCAGCCAATTTCCTCGAACAGGGCGAGCGGGAATACGGCAATGAAAAACGCATTCGGCGTCGTGATCTCGATGGCCGCAATCCGGCCGGTCACCAGGGCCAGAAGACTGCTGCCGAAGTGCAGCGCGAAGCCAAGTACGAGAGAGATAACTGCCCACTTCAGACTCATCTGCCCGTTGAAGACCTCACGCAGAAAAGCTCGCAGCCCCTTGCGACCAACCATGACCGTCACTAATGTGAACGCAACCAGAGTGGGGATCAAGACCATGATGGATGCGATCATGGCAAAGGCGCTGTCCTTCGGAAACGGTAATAACATGGCTGCGAACGACAGCCCTAAAGTGGCGGCAATGAAGCAGGCGACCGGATACTGCTTGATGAGTTTTCTGAGGCTCACCTTGTTCTCCTATGTGTGTTAATAGTCAATTTCTCGAACTAACACTCATGATACTTATGAGCAGCCTTATGCTCTTCACGTCACTAAGACACGGGCTGCGCGGCGCGTGTGGACTCGATGTGCGCGGTTGGCGTGCGCGCGAGATTCGGCCCATTGACGATGACGATGATCAGTGCGGCGAGGGTAAAGACGCCGGCACTCAACCACCACTGGCGCAGATTGTCGCCGATGAACAAGAACCCGGCAGAGACGTTGATCGCTGCGTGGAACAGCCAGGCAAGCCACACACTGCCGCGCGTGCGATTGGCCAGCCAGGTGAACAGCACCGTCATCGATACGACGTAGACAAGAAACACCGGGAAAGCCGTCAGGTAATACCCCAACCCCGGGATGAGTGCGTTGGGCAAATGCCAGGCCGCCCACAGCCCGCCCAAAATCAGGCTGGCCGTCAGCGAGTTGAAGCGTGTCTGCAAACGCGGCAGCGCGAAGCCTCGCCAACCGATCTCTTCGCCGACGACCAGCAACCCGATGATGAGCGTGAGAACGGGCGCTTCGTTCGGCACGATTGCGATCGGTTTGCCGAGCAGTGCTGCATTCAAGACAACCACCGTCGCACTGATCAGGACAGGCAGCCCTACAGCGATGGCGATCCGCTTCAATCCAACCCGCCATTGCACAGCCCGCCGCAGCAGTTGCTTCACACCCGATCGACCCTCGACAATGCCGGTCACGCCGATCGATGCGATGGCCGGCCCGAACAGCGCCAACAATCCGAAAGCGACCGAGACAGACGTGACGAGGGGAATCAGCGTCCACGCCAGCGCGTAGGCCAGTACGAAGTAGGCGACCAACGGATGGTGTTTTATGAAAGAGGTGATGGTATTCATGTTAGTCTCCTGTGGCCGGGTGTGAGCCAACGTTTAGCCGATATGCCCTGCATCATATCGGCTAAAGGGGTGGAGTGTCATCTACCATAAGGTAGATCGAGGGGGTGGATTGTGTGTGAAACGAGGTGCAGCCGCTACAGCAGGCTTAGTTCTTGGGCGCGATGAATGGCCTGGGTGCGGCTGTTTACGTCGAGTTTGCGATAAATGTTGTTGATGTGGGTCTTGACCGTCCCCAGGCTGACAATCAATTTCGCCGCGATCTCTTGATTGGCGAGTCCGTCGGCAATGAACCGCAAGACTTCTCGTTCTCGATCGCTCAGCGGCTCGATCAGGTGGCTGAGTGTTGAATGCTGACTGCGCGGCGTCCCCGTTGGATGGCTGATTTGTGCGCCACGCGGTATCGAGCGATCTGCGGGAAAGGCCGCCAACAATTCTGCCACATACGACTTGAGATGATTCGCCTGTCTTTCAATCTGCACTCTAAAATCAGAAATCAGCCCTTGCATAGGTTCGCCTTCATCTACGAAAACGCGGACGTAGCCTTCCGGCTCGGCTACCGTGAGCGCGCGTTCCAGGAAAGCCCTGGCCGGTGATTGATCGCTCAGCGCGGCGTGGGCCAGCGCCTGAAGCACATGAACTTTGACTTGCAGCCACGTCAATCCTAACGCTTCTGCTTGCTGGAGCGGTTGATCGAGCCGGGCCAGTGCCTGAACCAAGCCACTTCGATCTCCAGCTACACGCGCCTGAGCGATCAACACCTGCGCGGGGACAATCCAATCGTACTCGCAGGCCCAGAGCAGGTCGACTGGCCGGGCGAAATCGAGCGTGACCGCCACATCGCGCAGGAGGGCGGAGGCTTCTGACACACGGCCCTGCGCCAAATAGAAGTGGGCGCGAATGGCTGGCAAGTGCGTTGTCAGCCAGTGCCCAAACACCTGACCTGGCAGACGCTCGATGTGTTGAAGTAACACAGCCAGGCCGGGCCAATCACCGTGTAGCTCTTTGACGCGCGCGAGTTCAATGAGGCTGATCAACCGGCCTGGCGGCGCCGCAGCCTCATTGGTCAGTTCGACCGCGCGGTTGATCAGGCGCGCGGCGGCCTCTAGATCGTTCCGTTCACGGCAGATGGCCGCCAGGTTGGCCTGCACCGCGCCGGCGTTTGGCCAGTTTGAAGCGCCGCGATCAGCCAGCCAGTCAAGACACTGTTGAGCGGCAGCGTGTGCCGCATTCAGGGCGCCTCTTGCCCGTTGGGCGTGCAATAAATTAGTTACGGCGGCCACCGTCATATGAATGTTGCTGACAGCCTGTGCGGTCGCGGCCGACTCAGCCAATGACTGCTCGGCCCGGTGCACATCGCCCAACTTCAAGAACACGATACCCAACGCTCCCGCGGTGGCGCTACGATACGTCAGGTTGGTCGGATGTAAACGGATCAGCGCGGTCTGCGTCCATGTGATGATCTGCTCCGGATCGAACTCGCCTTTGGACACGGCCAGGATGGCGCGCGTGGCGGCGATCTCGCCAGCCGTGTTTTGATCGGCAGCGTCAGTCTCACTGGTTTGAATCGCTTGAAGCGCCTGTTCAGCCTCGTCTACACAACTCTGGGCGCGGTTGATCTCTCCCTGATTCAGCAACAGCCACGCATGTGTCAGGCACAACCGGGGCCGCGCGCGCACGATTGAGTGCGGCAACCGGGCGAGCCAGGTGCGCAGGCTGTGGTGTATGGTGCTGTTGGTGAACATCAGCTGCCCGATCGGCTCCAGCAGCTGACCGGCCCGGTCGTAGTCGGCCGCTTGCAGGGCGTGATTGACGGCCTCAGCCAGCGAGCCATGCTGCTCGTGCCACAGACTGGCCCGTCGATGCAGTTCCGGCAGGCAGTCTGGCAGCCGCCGCTGAAGTTGGTGGCGCAGCACATCGGCAAACAGATGATGATAGCGAGACCACTGGTGCTCATCATCGAGCGGCACCACAAACAGGTTTCTGTGCTGCAACATCTCCAGGAGCGCGGCACTATCCGTCCGATCCAGCACAGCATCGCACAATGCGCCGCACATCCGATCAAGGATCGAGGTCTGCAACAGGAAGGACTGAACCTCAGCCGATTGGCGCTGCAGGACTTCTTCGGCCAGATAGTCGATAACGTAAGCATGGCTGCCCGTGAACGATCGGATAATGGCGTCAACATCCTGACGATCCTGCATGGACAGCATGGACAGCGCGGCCAACTGCAACCCGGCGATCCAGCCTTCAGTGTGAGCCTCCAACGCCGTGATCGCCTCGGCCGGCAAATTGAGGCCCATCACGTGATTGAAGAAAGTGGCGGCTTCATCAGATGTGAAGCGCAAATCACTCGCGCGGATTTCGGACAATTGACGACGCACGCGCCAGCGGGCCAGCGGCAGCGGCGGATCTGATCGGGTGGTGATCGTGACATGCATTTGCGGCGGCGAATGATCGAGCAGGAAGGTCAGCGAAGTATGAATGGCCGGAGTTTCGATCACGTGATAATCGTCGAGCACCAGCACAAACCGATCGGGGAACGCAGCAACGTCGTTCAGCAACAGCGTCAAGATCGATTCGATCGGCGTCTGCGGCGCTGCCAGCAGCGCCAA
>JAUQXD010000514.1 GCA_030834835.1 Thermoflexales bacterium
TTCCGTGTTTTTGGCTTCGAGTTCCGCCAGCTTCGCCTTGACGGCCTTGTTCAGGCGGGTCTGGTGTTCGCGCCCGATCGTTTCACCCGCTTCAGCGATGGTGATCCTGGCCGCTTCAAATGTGATCGCCGTGCGGATGTCTTTGCTCATCCGCTCGTCGATGCGCTCTTGAAGTTTCTGCGCTTCCTTCATCACGGCTTCGGTCGCGCCGTTCAGCTTCTCGTCGAACTTGGTCGACTTCTCGTCGCGGGTGGCTTTGCGCTTCTCGAGTTCGCCTTCGACCTTGTCCTTAATGGCACGGATGGCTTCGCGCGAACCGGTCTCAATGCGCTTGCGCTCCCGATCGGCTTCTTCATCCAATCGCTTCAGCGCCTTCAGGCGCGCTTCTTCATCGACGTGGGTCACAACATACTGCGCAAAGTACAACACGCGATCGAGGTTGCGGCGGGAGATGTCGAGCAATACGCCCAGGTAAGACGGTACGCGGCGCGTATACCACACGTGCGCGACTGGCGCGGCCAGCTCAATGTGGCCCATGCGCTCACGGCGCACGGCCGCGCGGGTGACTTCCACCCCGCACTTGTCGCAAATGATGCCGCGATAGCGGACATTCTTATACTTGCCGCAATAGCACTGCCAATCCTTGGTTGGCCCGAAAATCGCTTCGCAGAACAGGCCGTCTTTTTCCGGCCGCAACCGCCGATAGTTAATCGTCTCCGGTTTCGTGACTTCGCCATACGACCACGATCGAATTTGATCCGGTGATGCCAGACTGACGCGCAATGCCCTGAAATCTTTTGCTTCCACCCGATGCCTCCTCGATAATCTATCGCCCTGCGAGGGTTGAATTAGTCGTGATGCAGGTCCGCGCTCAAGCCTCGCCAGGTTGGCCGGTACCGAACAACAAAACACCCACAGGCAAGCCAAAAGAAGCGCTGGAAGACCCGGTGTGCGATCTTCAGCGCTCCTGCCTGTGTGAGTTCAGTGTATCATCTCGTGTGGCAATTATAACCGGTCGTTCTAACCTGTCAAGGCGTCAAAAATACACAAAGCCCCAGGCAATACTTCTCTGAGAGTTTGGATCTTCAATCAGCGTCAGTCGAGGCCAATGTGGTTTAAGGTTCGGGTTGCAGCTGCAGACCGAAAACCTTACAATAGAAGTGTACCGGGCCGATGGGCAGCAGGCCGGCCCCCAGACTATCGCAAGGAAGAACTCATGTCAAATACTCATATAGCCGAGACGACCGAGACGATTCTGGTGGTCGATGATGTGCCCGAACTGCGGCACAACATCGCAGAAATGTTGCAAGAGTCCCAGTACCAGGTAGTGACAGCCTCCGACGGCACTGAGGCACTGCAGGTGCTGCGGTCCCGCCACATCGATCTAATTTTGACGGACATCGCCATGCCTCAAATGAACGGCTATCAGTTGTATGAGGAAGTGCGGCGGAATCCGGCGTGGGTGCATATTCCATTCATCTTCTTGACGGGGCGCTCAATGAGCAGTGACATCCGGTACGGCAAGGAGCTGGGGATCGACGATTATCTGGTCAAGCCGATGGAACTGGCGGACCTGACGGCGGCGATACGCGGCAAGCTGCGACGTGCCCGACAGCTGGAACAGACGCCGCCCGCTGCCCGGATCCCCGATCAGGCCGAGCCGGATCTGGGGCGGCTGCGCATCAACACGGCTCAGCATCGTGTCTGGCTGGACAATCAACCGATCGATCTTTCCGCGCGCGAGTTCCGGCTGCTGGCGTATCTGGCTCAACACGTGGGGCAGGCCGTGCCGGTGCGCGAGTTGATCCAGACCACCCATGACCTAGCGCTGGGCGACATTGAGGCCGGCGCGTTGGCGCGGCCCCTCATCCGATCGATTCGCCGCAAGCTGGGCTACACGGCAGGTGATATGGGCTGCATCGAAAATGTGCGCGGCATCGGTTATCGCCTGATCGCGCCGGGCTAAGCGCGGCCAGCTCGCTGCTTCAGCAGCTGGCGCAGTTGGCGGACTATCGATCTGGCCCGATCGCCGCCGAGCAGCCAGCCAGCGGCGATGACACCGGGCAACCCCAGCAACGGCCAGGGCAAATCTATGGCGCGGCTGTTGGCCTGCAAACCGGTCAACGTGACCGCTGTGGGCACATTGCGCGACGCCATGACCGGGCCATATCGCGAAACTGTCCCGTCGAGGTCGACATCTTCCAGCCAGTAGTAGTAGACCACTTCGCTCGCGACGTCGAGATCGTCATAGTTATAGCTGGCGCCATCCGTGCCGCCTGGTACCTGCGACGGAATCATAGCCGGGTTCAATCTCTCCGTTGGCGCACTGGCCGAGGTGCCGCGCCACAGGTTGAAGCCCAGCATATTCAGTTCGCTCGTCGTTTCCCAGGCAATGACGTTGTAGTTACCATTCTCGTTGATGACGGACTGCGCATCGAATGTCGCCACGATGACACCCAGCGGCCGGCTGCTGGTTCCGTCGGATGTCGTGGTCATTTCGACGCTGCCGGTCAACGTCGCCGTGAGGCTCGCGTTGATTGTCATCGGGCTGGAGACGAGGTTGTCCTGCGCCGCAGCCGGATACGGGTGGCCCAGCACCAACGCCGCCAGCAACGCTAGGCCAATCACACTACCCAGGCGTAGCAGCCGCCAGTTGATTGTGCTAGAGGAGATAGTTGTAGCCATGTCCGATGCCTCCCAACCTGTGGCAGAATGCATGTTAGAGTCATCATAATTTAGAACAAGGTGTGATTCCATAGATGTCTGGTGTGAGTTGTGTGCGAAAAATGCAAAAATTGCACAATTTTTACACGAGAATGACCCTGGTGAAACGGGTGAAGTCTCATGCACGGTACTTCCCCGGTGGGGTTATACTGTGCCCATTACGCGCCGATTGGTGCAGGCGCAGGGTGGTGACCTGGGGGTGAACAGCGAAGTCAGCACCGCACAGCTTCAGGCCGCAGCGGATCTTACAACGGCGGCGCATCAGTTTGAGTTTATCATTCAACCTGATCTGGCTGCTTGCGGCGACGCCCGCCTGCTGGAGATCGCGCTCACCAAGCTGCTGAACAACGCGATAAAGTTTACGGGTCCCCGACCGGTGGCCCGCATCGAATTTGGCCAGACTGAGGTGAAGGGTCAACCCGCCTACTTCGTCCGCGATAACGGCGTCGGCTTTGATCCGGCCTATGCCCGAAATCTGTTTGGCGCGTTTCAACGGCTGCATAGTTCAGCCGAATTTCCCGGCACAGGCATTGGCCTGGCCACGGTGCAGCGCATCATTCACCGTCACGGCGGAGCGATCTGGGCAGAGGCCGCCGTCGATCAGGGTGCGACGTTTTACTTCACACTGAACGAATCGCCGGTGTGACAGTGTGATAAACCAGGCTGGAATTCGCTGTCATGAGAGGTTGCTATGGAGACACCGTTACGGGTGCTGCTGATTGAAGATTCCGAAAGCGACGCCGCGCTGGTCATCCGCCAGCTCACTAAAGCGGGGTATGCGGTCAACCATGAACGGGTCGAGACAGCCGGACAGATGACGGCGGCCCTGGAAAACCGGGCGTGGGACTGCGTGATCGCCGATTACAAACTACCTCAGTTTGATGCCCCGGCCGCGCTCGCGGTGCTGCAGGCGACCGGGCTGGACCTGCCCTTCATCGTCGTCTCCGGTACGATCGGTGAAGAGACGGCCGTCACCTTGATGAAGGCCGGCGCCCACGATTATCTGATGAAAGACCGATTGACCCGGTTAGCGCCGGTGGTCGAGCGTGAACTGGTCGAAGCCCGGAGCCGGCGAGAGCGCCAGCAGGCAGAGACGGCGCTCAGGCAATCCGAAGAACTGCTCCGGGTCGTCCTGACGAACATCGCGGACCCGGTATTTATTACGGACGCGGCCGGCCAATTTACCTTCATCTGTCCGAATGTGACCAACACCCTGGGCTATTCTATAGAAGACATTCAGGCGCTGGGCAACATTTCCAATCTGGCGAGTGGCACCCGGTCGAGTCTGGCCGAGTTGGATGCACGCGGAGAAATCGCCAATCTCGAGCAGGTGATTGTTGATCGCGCCGGCTGGCAGCGGATCTTCCTCATGACGGTCAAGCGGGTGTCGATCGGCGCCGGCACGCTGCTGTATGCCTTCCATGACATCACCGAGCGCAAGCACGCAGAAGAAGCCTTGCGTGAGAGTGAACAGCGCTTCCGCCGGTTGTTCACCACCTCACCCGACGCGATCGTGTTGATCGATCCGCATGCGGCCAACGCCGACTGGCCGATTGTGGACTGCAATGAGGCCGCCTGTCAGATGAACGGCTATACGCGCGAGGAATTGATCGGCCAGTCCATCGACCTGCTCAATCTTGCGACCGACACCCGCGACAAGCGTCTGGCCTATCTGGACCGGATACGGCGTGAAGGGGTGATCCACGTGGATGCCTCCCATCGCCATAAGGACGGTCATGTCTTTCCCATCGAAGTCTCATCATCACTGTTCACTTTTGAGGGGCGCGAGCTGGTGCTGGGCATCGACCGGGACATCACCGGGCGCAAACGCGCGGAAGAGGTCTTGCGTGAGAGCGAGGAACGTTTCCGCGCGCTGGTTGAGAACAGCGCCGATGTCATTGCACTGCTCAGTGGTGAAGGGGTCATCTTGTACGAGAGCCCGGCGGTTAAGCGGGTATTGGGTTATGAGCCGGCCGAAATGGTCGGTCATGCTGGCTTTGAATTTCTACATCCTGACGACTATGCTGTCAGTCAGGAATTGTACGAAAAAATGTTTCAGCATCCGCAAATGCCATTCAGCAGCGAAGTCCGCTACAGGCGCAAAGATGGCGCCTGGGCATGGATACATGCCACCGGTACCAACCTGCTGGCTGAACCCGGCGTGAAAGCGATTGTCATTAACTATCATGATATTACCCCGCGCAAACTGGCCGACGAGGTGTTGCGCACAAACGAGCGCCGTGAGCGGGAGCGGGCGGCCGAGTTGCAGACGATCATGGATGTCGTGCCTGCCGCGATCTGGATCGCGCACGATCAAATGAGCCAGGTCGTCACCGGCAACCATGCGGCGTATGAGCTGTTGCGCCTGCCGCCCGGCAGCAACGCATCGCTCTCAGCACAAGATAGTCTGCGGCCCGCCCGCTGCAGAATCTATCAAAACGGCCTCGAGTTATCACCGAACGATCTTCCTCTCCAGATTAGCGCGGCGACCGGAGTCGAAATCTGGGACTTTGAAGAAGAGATCGTCTTTGACGACGGCACGGTTATACACGTACTGGGCAATGCCATGCCATTCTTCGATGAAACCGGCCGGCCGCGCGGCGCAGTCGGCGCGTTTATCAACATCACCGAACGCAAGCGGGCCGAGGAAGCGCTGCGGGCGAGCGACACGTTTGTTAAGACTGTCCTGGATAACCTGCCGATCGGCGTAGCGGTCAATTCCGTTGAACCGAGCGTGAACTTCACCTATATGAATGATAATTTCCCAAAGGTCTACCGGACAACGCGCCAGGCACTGGCCCGACCAGACGCCTTTTGGAGCGCCGTCTACGAAGAACCAGATTTTCGGGCAGAGATGAAGCAGCGGATCCTGGCCGATCTGGCCAGTGGTAATGCGGAGCGCACGACCTGGGTTGATGTGCCCATTACGCGCAAAGGAGCAGCGACCTCTTTTATCACCGCGAAGAACATCCCGATCCCCGATCGACCGTTGATGATCTCGACGGTCTGGGATGTCACCGAACGCAAACACCTGGAAGAGCAGCTGCGGGGACAGGTCGCCACGTTGCAGGCCCTGGCCGAGATCGATCGCGAGATTATGGCTGCGACAGAGTCCGGACACGTACTGGAACTGGTTTGTCGCTGCGCGGCCGAATTGGTCCATGCCCCCAAATCGGCGCTCATCACCATGACAGCTGCCGCAGAAGTGGACATGGCCGCCAGCTTCGGGTTCAATGATGCGGCCCGTGTCGGCGCTGAATTCACACGCACCCGGCAAGCAGGCCTGATGGACTTTAGTGGTTTGCAAACACGCCAGGTCATTGCGCTGAATCAAGTCACTGCCGACACGCCGTTTATGCCTGAAACCTTCAACCTTGAAGGCGTGCGCGCGCTCGCGGTCGTCCCGCTGGCTTCCGGCGAAGAACTCCTGGGCGCGTTGATCGTACTCGATACCACCGCCCGCCAATGGCAGGCCGATGAACTCCAGGTGTTGACGATGCTGGCGGGGCAGGCCGCCCTCGCGCTCGAAAAACTGCGACTGCTGGAGACGGCGCGCAGTCGCGCCCGGCATCTGGAAACTCTGAACGAAATCGGCCAGGCCATTACCTCGTCGCTTGACCTCGATCGGGTGCTGACGACTGTGTTGGATAAGGTGCGCCAGGCCACCGGGGCCGAAGCCTGCTCGGTCGCGTTGATAGAACAATCCCCGTCTTCTGGTGGGATCGAACAGCCGTCCGGTGATCTGGTGTTTCGCCAGGCCGTCGGCGGTGTCGCGGAGTCAGTAATCGGCTTACGGTTGTCGCCGGGCCAGGGTCTGGCCGGCTGGGTGGCGCAGCACCGGCAGTCGATCCTGGTGCCGGACGCGGTCGCCGATGTGCGCTCATACTCACTGCACGATCGGGCCGACTTCGTCACGCGCGACCTGGTGGGTGTTCCGCTGATCGCTCGCGGTGTCGTCATGGGGGTAATCGAGCTTGTCAACAAGCGCAGTGGCCGGTTTGACGAGGAAGATCGCCGTTTGCTGGAATCGGTCGCCGCGCAGGCCGCCATCGCGATCGAGCATGCGCGGCTCTTTGAAACCGAACACGCCGGGCGGGAGGCGCTGGAGACCCTGTATCGCGTCGGACAAGCCGTCAACTCCACGTTGGACGCCGATACCATCCTGGACCTGTTGACCGATGAGGCGCTCCGCGCCACGCACGCCACCCACGGTTCGGCGTTGGTCGCGCGGCCCGATCGGGGTTGCTTCGAGCGCCGTTCGCTGCGCGGCTATTCGCCGGAACAGGCAGCCAGCGCGCGCACCGATTGGCTGCCGTTGGATCGCGGCGTGAACGGTCGGGCCTATCGCTCACAACAGGTCGTCTATGTCAGAGACGTACAGACCGATCCAGACTATCATCCACTGATCTCCGACACTCATTCGGAACTGGCGGTGCCCATCCTGCGCGGTGGTCAGGTGATTGGCAATCTGGACTTGCAGAGTCCCGTGGCGGACGCCTTCCGCGACGTGCCCCTGGCTTTTTTGCAGGCCCTCACCGATCAGGTCGCCATTGCGTTGGAAAACGCGCGGCTCTTTGAAGAGACGCGCCGTCGGGTGGATGAAATGTCGATCGTGTCGCAGGTGGCGCTGGTCGGCGCCGCCGGCCGGCCCTTTGACGAGACGGTGGCCCGCGCGACCGACGCGCTGAGCCGGCTGTGGTCGGAGGCGACCCTGGGTTTCTTCTTCGTAGACGAAGCAGGCCAATTGCTTCGTCCACATCGCTCGTACTCTGGCGTGCCGCCAGAGAGGTTGGCCGCTTTGCGCATCCCGACGAGCGCAGGCATCATCGGTTGGGCGGTGCGCGAACGTCAGCCGGTGCGGGTGGGCAACGTCAGGGCCGATCCGCGCTACATCATCATAACTCCCGGCACGCAGTCGGTGATGGCCGCCCCGCTGGTCGCCGGCGACCGCGTCATCGGCGTGGTCAGCGTGGATAGCTCCCGATCAGACGCCTTTTCAGGTGATGATCTGCGTATCCTGACGACCCTGGCCGGGCAACTGGCGACGATCTTTGAGAAGGCCCGACTGGACGCCGAACTGGCCGGACACGCCGCGCAACTCGAGCAGCGCGTGCAAGAACGCACGGCTGAAATTCGCCGTGAGCAAGCTCGGACCCAGGCCATCCTCGACGCGTTAGGCGAAGGCGTAGTGGTAACAGACACGCAGGGCACGATCCAGTATATGAACCCGGCCATGGAGCAAGCGACGGGCTTCACCACCAACGAATGCATCGGGCAGAATCCGCGCCTGTGGAAGAGCGGTCAAACGCAGCAGGCCGTGTACGAGTCGATGTGGACTACGCTGCTGGCCGGTCAGACCTGGCGCGGTGAGATCGTCAACCGGCGTAAAAATGGCGAGTTCTACTTTGCGGCGCTGGCCGCAGCGCCCATCTTGGCGGCAGGCGAAAGCCACAGCCCGTTCGCCGGCCTGGTCGGCGTCCAGCGCGACATTACCGAACGCAAACGCGCCGAAGAAGAGATGCAGCGCGCTCTGGAAAAAGAAAAGGAACTCAACAATCTCAAGTCGAATTTTGTATCGCTGACGTCGCATGAGTTTCGCACTCCGCTGACCACGATTCTGTCTTCGGCCGAGATGCTGGAACACTATGGCGACGGGTGGGCTGCTGAGCGCAGACTCAAACATCTTCACCGGATTCAAACGGCGGTCAAACACATGACCACGTTGCTTAACGATATTCTGATCATCGGCAAAGCCGAGGCGGGCAAGCTGGAGTTTACGCCGGCCCGGCTCGATCTCGCAAAGTTCTGCCGCGACCTGATGGAAGAGATCCAGCTGACGGACAAGGCCAGTCACACGCTGCTGTTTAATAGCCAGGCAGAGTGCGTGCAGGCGAACATGGACGAACAGCTCTTGCGTCACATTTTAAGCAACTTGCTGGCCAATGCGCTGAAGTATTCGCCATCGAGTGGCGTCGTGCAATTCGATCTGGACTGCCGGGCCGGCCAGGCGGTGCTCCGAATCCAGGATCACGGGATGGGTATTCCACTCGAAGACCAGGCGCGCCTGTTTGAGACTTTTCATCGGGCGAGCAATGCCCGCAACATTCCGGGCACCGGTCTGGGGCTGGCAATCGTCAAACGCTCGGTCGATTTGCATGGCGGCACAATCGACATTGCCAGTCAGGTCGGCGTGGGCACCACGGTTACAGTGACACTGCCGCTGGGTGAAGCGTAGCATACGGCGAGCCGGTTTCACCGGCGGCGCGGGCAATTCCGCAGACAATTCTTGAACGCATTGAAGGAGAAATCCATGAGCAAGCTGCTCGTGATTGATGACGATCAGGCCGTGCGGCTCAACCTGGTGGAACTGCTGGAGGCCGAAGGCTTTGAGGTCTTCAGCGCTGAGGATGGCCGCCGCGGCGTGCAGGTGGCCCGGCAGTCGCTGCCTGATCTGATCATCTGCGACATCATGATGCCAGAGCTGGACGGCCATGGCGTGCTGGCGGAACTGCGTCAGGACTCCGCTACCGCGACCATCCCGTTTATTTTTCTCACCGCGCTGGGCAACAAGTCCGATTTGCGGCAGGGGATGAACCTGGGCGCGGACGACTATCTGGTCAAACCCTTTGCGCGCAGTGAACTGCTCACGGCGATAGACAGCCGGTTGGCAAAGCAGGCCGCTTACGCTCAGAAAATTGCGGTCAGGCTGGATAATCTACGGAACAGCATCACCCTGGCCCTGCCGCACGAGTTGCGCACGCCGCTGGCGGGTATCCTGGGCTTTTCACAGATCCTGGCCGAGGATGCGGCGATGTTGCCGCTGGAAGAGATTCGGGATATCGGCTGGAATATTTACCGTTCTGCCCGGCGCTTGCACGACCTCATCGTGAATTTTCTGCTCTACGCCGATCTGGCGGTGGCCACTCGCGAGCCTAACGTTGCCAATTCCATGAAAGACACCGGCCCGTGCGAGGTTGAGTCCGTCATTTCCGATTCGGCCCGGCAACAAGCCCGACAGGACTTGCGCGAAGCCGATCTACAGATTGACCTGGAGCACGCGACCGTGCGGATCGGAGCCGCCTATCTGACGAAACTGATCGCAGAGATCAGCGGCAATGCTTTCAAATTTTCGCGGCCGGGGACGCCGGTCGATATCCGGGGCCGCCGACAGACCGCCGACTATACCGTATCGATCGAAGATCATGGGCGGGGCATGACTGCGGCTCAAATCGCCGAGGTCGGGGCCTATCTGCAATTTGAGCGCAGGCAGCACGAGCAGCAGGGTCAGGGGCTGGGATTGATCATCGCCAGATGGCTCACCGAATTGCACGGCGGCCAACTCACCATCGACAGTGTCTACGGTGAAGGCAGCACCGTGCACATTAGCCTGCCCTTGGGGTCGGGGGAAACCCAGGAGAATTACTGAACGCTATTCAAAGGTCTCGCGTGACTCGTAAAATACTCGTCATCAAGGATCAAAACTCCCTTCGGAACGAACATTCTGGACCTGCCTGACAATGTCGGTTATTGACGGCACTGAAACGGCACGCATGAGCGTGCGGCGCGCACACGCGGGGTTTTCCACAGGGAAGCTGT
>JAUQXD010000515.1 GCA_030834835.1 Thermoflexales bacterium
AATTCGGCCTCGATGCGCTGGATGATCTCGGCTTGCGAAACGACGGCGTCTTGCGCAAAATGCGCCACTTCGCCAAAGGGCATCATCTCGATGAAGCGCACCTGCCAGGGATGCGCCAGCGTGAGGCGGGCCAATCCTACCACGTCGTCTTCGTTGAAGCCGCGCGCGACGACGGCGTTGATCTTGAGCGGCGTCAGGCCGCAGGTTTCGGCGGCGTGAATGCCGTCCATCACTTTATCCAACTTGCCCCAGCGCGTGACGCGATGAAAACGATCGGGATCGAGTGTGTCGACGCTGACATTGACGCGCTCCAGCCCGGCGGCCTTGAGTGGTTTCGCTAGATCGGCTAATCGGAGACCGTTGGTCGTCATGGAGATGCGGCTGATGCCGGCGTCGCGAATGCCGCGCACGATGTCAAGCAAATCGGGATGAATGCTGGGTTCGCCGCCCGTCAGGCGGATCTTGTCGATGCCCAGGCGCGCAAAGATGTTGACCAGACGCAGAATTTCCGGCGTCGTCAGCAGATCGTCCGACGGCATGAAGACCATGTCTTCGGCCATGCAATAGACGCAGCGCATATTGCACTTGTCGGTTAGTGAGATGCGGAGATAGTGGATGTTACGACCGTAGGAATCAAGTGGCATACGACAACCTTACCGATAAGATGGTTCTAAAGTGCACGGGGGAATAATGAATCGATTGTAACATGCGCCCATAGGGGTGTCAATGAAAAGTTGACGTGTCAACAAAAGTTGACAGTGATCGTAATTAAGGGTACAACTGCACGCATGACCGACTTTGAAATAAGGCCCGCCCGCGCTGACGAGGCCGCCACCATCCGATCGATGATCCGCGCTGAACGGCTCGATCCGTTTAACGTGCACTGGGAAAATTTTCTGGTGGCTGAAGCGAATGGGCGTATCATCGGCATCGGGCAGATCAAGCCGTATCCCGGCGCGCGCGAGTTGGGTTCGCTGGTCGTGGCGGCCGATCAGCGCAAGAGCGGCGTGGGAGCGGCCATTATCAAGGCGCTTATCGCGCGCGAAAACGGCCCGTTGTATTTGTTCTGTCTTGCCTTTCGAGAGCCGTATTACGGCAAGTTCGGATTTCGATCAGTGACGGTAGATGACCTGCCGCCGGCGTTGAAGTCGAAGTATGTGCTGGGTAGATTCTTCACCCGATTGTTCCGGCAGCGGCTAAGCGTGATGTATCGGGCCGCAGACGCCGATCAGATCGACCGGGTTGACGCGGTTTAGTAGCGCTTGCTCGCCGTTGCGGAAACGGCTATACTCCTCGCTGAATCTAGTCTTGCCCGTGTGTTCCGTGAGTTGATCCATGCAGCCCACCCGTTATCCGATCGATTTTCATAGCCTGTATGCCGGCTGGCGGCAGTTTGTCGAAGGCGGCGCGTTTCCCCCGCAGATCGATCCGCTGGTGGGCATGTCGTGGCGGCGCTGCGTGCCGAAGAACAACCCCTACACGGCGGGCGGCCTGCCGCGCCTGTCCGAGACTTCACTGCAATCCCTGCGCATCAATCTGTTCAACCTGATCGCTATCGCGCGCCCGGCGATGGAGGATATTTACCAACTCGTCGAAGGCTCAGGCTATGTAGTCGTCCTGCTCGATGCCTCGGCGTGCGTGCTGGAAGTGCTGGGCGATCCGGAAGTGCTGGGGCGCGTCTCCGAACTGGGTGTTACGCCAGGCGCTTATTGGGATGAGGGTCACGCGGGCACGAATGCCTTTGGCCTGGCGTTGTGGGAACGCAGCCCGGTGCAGGTGGTGGGGGCCGAGCATTTCTTCCTGCGCTTCCATGCGCTCACTACTTCGGCGGCGCCGATCTATAACTCGGACGGGCATCCGATCGGGATTCTGGGGATGGTCGGGATGGTGCGCAACAGCGACGTGCATACCCTGGCGGTGGTCCATTCGGCAGCGCGCGCCATCGAGGTGCAGGTGCAGGCCGATCGCCTGTTCGCCGAAGTCAATGCGCAGCGCACCCAGCTATCCGCCACGCTGGAAGCCATTTCTGACGGGTTGCTGGTCTGCGACAATGCGGGCGTCATTACGCACATGAATGTGCAGGCCGAGCAAATTCTCAATCTGAAGTTTTCGGCGGTGGGTGGCCGGCTCTTAAGCGAGTATGTGGAATTGCCGGAATCCGTCCAGCAGGCGAGGCGCAATCAGCAGTCGGTCACGGATAGCGAGGTCATCTTTCAGGTGAAGGGCCTGCAGATCGGCTGCCTGATCAGCCTGTTCCCGATCCGTCGGGAAGGTGACAATGCCGTCGATGGGTGCATCCTGACGCTGCGCCGCATCGAGCAGGTGCACCGGCTGGTGCAGCGGATGGTCGGCACGCGCTCGACCTACACGCTGGCTGACTTTGTGGGCGAATCGAACGTCATCAACCAGGTGCGACGGCAGGCGCAGGTCGCCGCCCGCAGCCAGACCCCGATCTTGATTTCGGGCGAAAGTGGCACCGGCAAGGGCGTGGTCGCGCGCGCCATTCACAACGAGAGCGCTCGCGCCGAGGGGCCGTTTGTCAACGTGAATTGCCGCGTGTTGCCGCGCGACCTTATCGTGAGTGAGTTTCTGGGATATGAGGGCGGGGCGTTTCGCGGCGCCAATGCTCAAGGCCAGCCCAGTAAGTTTGAACTGGCGCATACAGGCACGCTGCATCTGGAAGAAGTGGATGCTTTGCCGCTGGAGATGCAGGCGGCGCTGCTACGCGTCATCGAGACGGGCGAGGTGATGCGTCTGGGCGGCCGCCGCATCATCCCGGTGGATGTGCGCTTCATTGCCACCTCCAGCGCCGATCTGGAGCGTCAGGTGATTAGCGGCGATTTTCGCGCCGATCTGTACTATGCGCTCAGCCGCATCTCCATCCGATTGCCGTCCGTGCGCGATCGGTTGGGGGACATGCCGCTACTCGTCGCGGCCACGCTCGATCGGTTGCGACGGCAAACCGGGCGGCGGATTGAGATCACCAACGAGGCCTTGCAGGTGATGCGGCGCTATCGGTGGCCGGGCAATGTCCGTGAGTTGGAGAATGCGCTTGAGCGGGCGACGGCCCTGGCTGATTATGAAAGAATCGAGGCAAAGCACCTGCCCGACGCAATCCGGGGCCGTTCAAGTTGGAGTGAACCGAATGAACGGGTGGCCGCCTTGCGGGAAGCAGAATATGAGGCGATTATTCGGGCGGGCTGGGCCTGTCAGGGCAACCTGACCAAGATGGCTAGCGCTCTGGGAATTGGGCGAACCACCCTGTGGCGGAAGATGAAGGCGTCCGGCATGCGGTTGGATGATTTTCGCTCTCCAACCACTGCATCCCCGGCTGTGCATGATTGACCTGATTCGAGAGTTATGTGATTGGTGACTCTCGGACGCGTGCGAATTACTCAGAAAAGGACCTTATTTTATGATACCGACCCCAATTGTGTTGAGCGATCCGTCTGGCA
>JAUQXD010000516.1 GCA_030834835.1 Thermoflexales bacterium
GTTCTGTCTGAATGCCGGCCTTAGACCGGCATCAGACCAATCTCGTGTCACCGCGCGCAGCAGAAGGCCGACGAGTAAGGGAGCCGTCCCCCAGATGATGAAGCCGAGGCCGGGTGAACTTGGACTGCCTCCCAACATCGGACCAACAAACGCTAACACCATGACTAAAGACGAAAACATCGCGATGTAACCAATTGTTTTCTTCCGCTCAGCAGGCTGCATTGGTGTGCTCCTGTGGTTGACAGGCTGATCGAATTGAGACATACTGTCTTGCCTGGGTCGTATTGTCTGATTTCTAGTCTAAGCGTGAGAATCGAGAAAAACAAGGTTCAATCGAGGAGATTTGTCTCAAATGAAACACGGCGCGATAGATGTCTCACCGGCAAAGGGCTTACGCGTGCGTCGAACGCAAAAATTGTTGCGGGACGCCTTAATTGAGTTGATTGAGGAGCGCGGCTTCGACGCACTCACGGTGGGCGAGATAACCGGGCGGGCGATGGTCAGCCGGGCGGCGTTCTATCGCAATTATCAGGATAAATACGATTTGGTTGAGCAGATTTTCGCGGAGGTTATGCAGGCTTTGCTGAATGCGGTCTCAGAACCAGTGACCGAACATCCGCCACAAATCTGGGTGAAGTTCTTTGAGCACATCCTGGAATACGAACGGCTCTATCGCGCCCTGCTTGGCCGGAAAGGCAGTTCCTGGTTTGCGCTGAAGATGCGCGCGTCTCTGGTTGAATTGGTCAAACAGTACGAGCGCCTGCCCCTGTGGCGGCCCGCAGCTGATCGCCCCCTCTACCCGGCCACGGATGAATTTGTACCCGCGCTGGTAGCAGCCATGTTGGTGGAGGCGGTCACCTGGTGGCTTGAGCAAAGCCGCCCCTACACTCCGCAGGAGATGGCTAAGCGCTGTGCCTCGCTGGGCTCTGCCATCTTCAAGGAGACGAGCACCTGGCAATAAGGGTCTTCACGTTTGCTGGCAAAACTTGCACCAGACTGGTGGGTGTCAGCAGTTTTAACCGGCGGAACACTCGCTGTATCGCCTGATCGGGCAGAGCTCGCAGGATTTCAAATCTAGCCCGATGTAGCAGTGGTGAGGTCTACAACTTCCCCCGAAACGCCCGATCCAGCACCGCCGGCATGAGCGCGTCGAGTTCCCGTTGCGTTTCGAGTTGCGCCGCGCGGATGGCATCAGCTTTGGCTTCCAGGCTGTCGAGGTAGGCAGCGATGCGTCGTTGTTCATCAAGCGATGGCAGCGGCACCGGCACCGTGCGCAGATCGGCGAGGCTGAGTTCCGTAAGACGAAAGCCGACTTTTTCTTCTTGCCACTTGCCGCCTTGTTCGCGGCTCTGCAATAATGCCCCAATCCGCTTCACGCAGTAAACGATCGATGATGATCCGGGCGTCAGTTTCGTTAGCCATGACACGCTCGTTAAGACCAGCAAAGGATGCGGGTAAGTGTAGCTGTAGACGGAGTAAGTGTCAAATCCATATGGGCGATAAAGCGTTGCATTTGTGTGCGAGGCATACCGCTTCATCCAACAGAAGATTGACATCATTTGAGACGAGCACGGGGAGTATAGCACACCGCCGTGAGTGCAGAGAAATGAAACGCGCTCGACCGCGTTGGAGCCTGATCGAGCGCGACATTGTCCCCACAGTTGATTGGGATTGCCGGACTGATGGTCAAACAAGCATGCGATTTTCCAACGAGGTCGGTGCAGATACGTAGCTCATCAGCAGACCGACGATGCCCGTCATGACGATGCTGCCAGCCCAGAGATGGATTGACCATGAAAGGCTAACTGTCACGCCGCCGCTGAGAAAATACAATCCGGTTACGATCAGCGGCATGGCAAAGGCAAACACACGCAGCGTGTTCACACGTTGGGCGGAGGAACGCAGGCGATGATACAGGAGGTCGATGATGATGCCTGATAGAACTCGTGCCGCCACCAGAACGATCGGGTAGGGGCCTTCGCCGCCGGGCAACAGACAGCCCATAGCCACCGCGTTGATCGCAAAGATCAGGCTCAGCGCGCCGGGAGCCAATGTCCAGCGTCGCATCAGCGTCAGGATCAAGCCCGTGTAAATGACCGTGTCCAACAACAGGCTGAGCAGACCCTGTTCCTCAGATTGAAAGGACGCGCGGCCAATACCCATCGCCCACAAGTTTGCCAGCGGATGCGCAATCTGAGTAAAGAAGGTCAACATCGACAGCAGAAATGTGGCCGATAGAATCGCCGGCAATTGATCGATTAAGCGCCGGGCCGGGTCATTGATGCGCTGCCAGGCGGCACGCAGCGGACCGCTTACGATGAGCGCGCCTGTCATCGCCAATAGCAAATGCGTCGGGCTAAAAAGCGCCTCGACGTTTTGCTCGATCCCGAACAGGGTATGCCAGATCAAATCGCCCACGCCGCCGATGGCAAAGAGCAGGCAGCCGATGAGCGACACGCCGTAGCCAGGCGGCAAGGCATTGCGCCATGCACAGCCGCGCAGTACGTTGCGACTGAAAGTATTGAACAGATACGCAGTCGCCGCTAAATGCCCTGAATATAAGACCGCGTGCCACGGCGTGAAGAACGATTCATCGGCTCGCCCATGCGTGTGCGCCCAACCATCGAGAAAGATTCCCATCATGAACCACGCTGCCAAAGCGGTGACACGCCAGTCGAAGCGGCGAAGATTCAGTGCTGAAGTGGCTGACCCATTTGCTACGGCTGTGGGATCAGGTTGATGCGTGGTCACATCAGCGGGCATCGCCATGTGGATTCCCTCGTGATCAGCCGGGCCTAAACCAAGCCTAATCGATGATTCGCCATTCGGTGGCATCCAGCGACACGAGTTGCTTATACAATCGCTTGTCCACGGCCAGTAGCAATTCGAGCACCAGCGGCGTGTATTCATTGCTAGCATTCCAGAGCCGCAAGATGAAATCGTCTTTCGCCAGAACGCTCTTCGCGAGGCGGTTAATCGTCGCGTCTTGATGCGGATCGCGCGCCAGTAGCGCGAGCATTTCCAGGGCCGATCGGCGGCGGGAATTCCAGGGCGTAGCGAGTCTGGCCTCAAACTCCACGATCTTCGATAGGGATGATCGCCGCAGCCAGGCCGCACTTCGCAACAGCAACTCAGGTGGCAGCCCCCGCGCCAAAGAACCAACCAGCCCCTTCTGCACAGCGCGATCATCCAGCCAGCCTGATTCATCGCCATCAGGGCGAGAAATGTTAAGCCGATCGAGTAGCCCGGCTAGATCGTAGGCGTAACGCTCCAACTCTTTTGCTGGGACAAGCGGTTCGGGTGGCGTCAACGTGATGGTTCGAATCGTGCCCAGGCGATATGCGCGCTGCGATACTGCATGGTGAATGGCATAGGAATCCACGCGCTCCAATTCTTTAAGCCAGCGCACGGCATCAGTGGTGAACTCCTGAGCGATGTGCGAGGTAGCACGGCTGAACTCGGCGGCGACATCGGCTGCGTCGAGAAAAGACAACGTCGTGAAGTTCGCCAGGCTCTGCCGCAGCGCATTGAGAAACACCGCCTGTCGATCCGCATCGCGGCGCGCAATCAGGGTGGCGGTCCAGATCATGAGTTGACGATGTTGTGGTCGAAGGGATACCCAGCCCTTTTGATCGGCTGCGAACTCAGCGGCTAAAGCCAATGCTATTTGTGGATTGACGATTTGCCAACGCTCGCCGGCGTCGATGAGCAGGCCCGATCGGACGCAAAAGCCCATCAGCAACCAGCCCAGTTTTTCTTCTTCCATCTGAAGCGGCAGCGTCCAAAAAGCGCGGCGCACATTCTCGCGCACCAGATCCGTCGTCGGTTCGGGACGCGGCGCGATCTCGAATTGGATCGCGGCCAGATACCGCAACAGCCGCCGCGCCTGATCGATTTCAGCAACGACTTGCCCTGATGAACGCGTGGCCTTCAAGACCCGATCGAGCCAGGCGCCTATTAAGACAACACTCGGAACCTCGACACTCGTGTGAGCCAGCTGCGCTGCGAGCAACGCTAAGGCGGGTGTCAGATCGAGGTGGCTGCGGCGCGCGTCCGCCAGGACTTTTTCCGCAGAGTCGGTTGTTGTGCCTGTGGCCTTCAACAGTCCAATCAGCGACCGCTCAGACAACGTCAGCATCGAGATGACCATGATCGCCGTCCGATCGATCATCAAGCGTGGGTTGCGTTCCGCCACGATCAAATTTGGGATGCTGCTCAACCGCTGACTCACGATCGGCCACTCGGCTTCCAGCAGGTCATCGCATTGATCAGCCAGGATCACCAGCCGATCGCTGCGAGCGGCTTCGCCGGTAGCCACTGCAAAGTCCTCACGTTCCGCCTCACTGAGATACGACTGACCAAACAAGCCCTGCGTCGCGAAGAACTTCACGACGTCCATGTTCGCCGCGTGCGGCGCATATTGCGCGATCGAGACATACAGTGGCACCCAACCTGCCTGCTTGAGGCTGACCGCCAGGGCGTGCATCAATTCAGTCTTGCCGCCGCCGATCTCACCCTGAATGATCGCGCGGCGGTTGAATTCGGCCAGGCCAATGATCGGTAGCCACTCGTCGGGGATGTAGATCGGTGTCGGCGGCAGAACATGATCGAGATATGCGTCCAGACGTGCTGAAGGATCGATCGGGGGCGTCTCTTCGGTAACTTCAACAATCGACGTAGCTGGATTCGTCACAGGTGGTTCGATAACGACCACATCAGGCGTTGCGGTGGACGCGGTTTCAGTTGGAGTGGGTGTTGGCGTTGCCACAGCGGCAGACTCATCACCCAGCCCATTCAGAAATTCGGCAAACTTTTGGATAGCGACCTTTTGCCGCGAAGCGACGGTGGTTGGCGCGATCACCTCCGCGGCGCTTTGCTTGTCGGGTCTCAGCGGCTCGCGACAAATGGCTGCCCAGAACTCGTTGTGGCGGACGTCAAGCAACTCGGGTGACTTGGCGGCATGGCCGTTGGCGATGATCTCGGCGATTCGTTCGGGGCTCCCCAGCACGGTCCCGATTTGAGGCTGCCCCTCCGGCAGGATTTGCTTCATCCGAAACGGATAGAAGTACCCGGCCTCCAGCACCAGAAACCGATCCCACTGGCGCTTGAGTTTGGCCGTCATTTCGCCTGGATAGAAATGCTCGCGCCACAGATCAGCCAGGATTAACCCCAGCCGCCGGCCCGGGGTTAACCCCTCGTAAGCGGGATGTCGTTTCAGGAATTGTTGGACGAAGAGCGCGTCAATCAAGGGCTGAGTGTCCAGTTTGGACGGTGTTCGCAGGCCCTCGATGGCATCCTTGAGGATTTCGTAGTCGATCATAGGCTGAATAGGCTGGTTCGTAGAGTTCTCGTCGGTTTCTTGCACCCTGAAGAAGCGGTTCCGTGCTATGTTATTAGCCGGTGATGGGCGATCGAGCGGGCTTGAAATAGAGTGTATCAGAATCGCCGCAGTGGATCAAGCGTTGAAAAAGCGGCAAAGGAGAATGTATCGTGAAGATTCGCACGGATCATAATCAACGTAGATGGGGCGCATACGCCATGAGGCAAAGCACTACCCATGAATGAACTGCCCGAAGTTGAAACAACCAGTACCTGCAGCCAGCCCGCAGCAGGCCAGACTCGGCACTCCCTTCGTATATCGCAGATGGCGATCGTACGTGCGCCGGGACTCTTGCCAATGTGGTACACGCCGGCTGAACTGGGACAAGAATTGGGCGTTTCAGCGCGCACCATTCGTGAGTGGCAACGGCTTGGGTTGCCCTATCGACGCGATGAGCGCGGCCACCTCTGGATCGACGGGCGACAGTTCGCGGCCTGGGTGAAGGAAGTATCCCGGCCACGGCTAGGGCGGCGGTTGAACCCCGATGAGGCGTACTGTCTGACCTGCCGCACAGCCGTCAAACTCGTCAATCCGACGCGTCAACAGCACGGGCATCAGGTGACCATGAAAGGACAGTGTCCGAACTGCGGCAAGGCGATTTATCGGGGAGGACGACATGGTGAATCGACAAAACTATCGCTGGGCTAAGACCTATCTGGAGTATCTGGCAGAAGTGACCCAGCTCGATCATCGTTCGGTCGAGCGCTACTGGTTCTATCTCAAGCCGCTGTTGATCTGGGCGGACGACGTGGCGTTGAGCCATGCCGCCGAGCGGCGGCCGGCGTTTCCAACTTATCTGGCAGCGACGCGCCAAGATGATGAAGCAGGCCCATACGCGCCAAGCACCTTGAAGAAGATCATGCGGACGACCAAGCGCTTTCTGCTCTGGTTGAAGATGACCTGCCCACGCGAGTTCCGTGATCTGCCCATGACGTGGATCGATGCCCTACGACCCCCTCGGGGTGTGGAGCAACCACGCGATCACCAATTCATTACTTTGGAAGAAATTCGGCAGTTGACGGCCTTCGAGATTGATGATGACGATCTGGCCTTGCGGCGTGATCAAGCCGCAGCCGCGATGCTCTTTCTTTCCGGCATGCGCGCGGGAGCCTTCGGCACTTTGCCGATCGAGGCGGTTGATCTATCCCACCGGACGATCAAACAGTGGCCCTCGCTTCACGTGCACACGAAGAAAGGCAAATCCGCCACAACGTATTTGCTGGATATTCCTGAATTGCTGACCGTCGTTGAACGCTGGGATGCGTTCATTCGCGCGCAACTGCCTGCGACGGCGATGTGGTATACGCCGGTCGTGCATCAATGGGGTGAACAATCCCTGTCTGCCGAAGCGCCGGGCGCCAATCGCAACATTGCGATCGCCAAACGGCTGCACCTCTTGTTCGAGCAGGCAGGTGTTCCCTATCAATCGCCGCACAAGTTCCGTCATGGTCACGCAGTCTATGCGCTGCAACACGCCAAGACAATGGCCGACTACAAAGCCGTCAGCATGAACCTGATGCATGCTGATATTC
>JAUQXD010000517.1 GCA_030834835.1 Thermoflexales bacterium
AATCTTCTCGTCAAGATTTATTCGAATCTGCCGTTATTACGAATCGCCCGGAAGTCGTAGCAAAGGCCGTCCAAATAATTGAGGAACTCGCCAAGCAGGGCGATGTCATAAACGAAAAATTTGTGAGTCGGATTTTGAAAATCAAGGTCAAACGAAGTAGTGGAGTAAAGTATCACGCAAAGGGCGCAGTATCCGACGAGCAACCAAAGGCATGGATTATCGTGGGCGATAATGACGCTGAGTATCCGGGCGATAAAGAGATTATAGAGAAGATCAATCAAACTGTGGCGAAAGATAATTCAGGAGCAAACGTTGAAACAGACTGGATTTGGTGGCCTGATAGATCAACGTTTGTGCGTGATGCCAAGGCAGGTGACATTCTTGTTTATTTGGAAACCCCGAAGCACTCAGATACGTCGCCGAGACATATACAAGCTTATAAGCATGCGACAATCCAGCGAGTGTTTCAAGAGAAAGGGCAGAAAGCCAAAACCTTTCACTGTACGTGGCATGCCGATTCTGAAGCGACATCACTTAACTGGAGCGAATTTAAGAGTTTGGCGCGTCGTGCCGAATTGAAACGCGAAGTTGGTCGATATACGTGTCGAAAACTGAGTGAAAAAGAATCGTCGGCCTTGTTTGAACTTTGGCCTAAATAGCTCATTGCAATTTTGATGGATGCAAACGAAGTAAAACATTAGCTGAAACTGCCAAGCAGATGAGCGCCATCCGTTGTGTCTGGTGTCGCGACCCGGACTTCGAATCCCTCCGCTCCGACCCGCGCTTCATTGCCCTCGTCGGCACAGCGGATAATTCATCCTCAGCGGATGCCAGCGGATAAGCGGATGTCGATTAGCTATCCGTTCATCCGCTTAGCGCAGCATCCGCTGAGAACTATCATCCGCTCCACGCCGGTCGACAAAGCTGCCGGCGCAACGAAGCAACACCCAATGGAAACAAGGCACACCTTGAACCTCCTCGACATCATTCACACCCGCCGCTCGATCCGCCGTTATCTCGATCGGCCCGTGCCCCCGGCCGTGATCGATCAACTGCTGGAAGCGGCCACGTGGGCACCCTCCGCGCATAACCGCCAGCCGTGGCGCTTCGTCGTGATCGAGACGGCGGCCGTCAAGGCACAGCTGGCCGACCAGATGGGCGAACGCCTGCGTGCTGATCGTTTACGCGATGGTGATCCGATCGATCTCATCGAACGCGATGTGCAGCGTTCACGCGATCGAATCATCTCCGCTCCGATCGTGATCGTGGCCTGCCTGTCGCTGATCGACATGGATCGCTATCCCGATGAGCGGCGCAATGCACTAGAGAAAACCATGGCCGTTCAAAGCGCGGCGAATGCCGCGCAAAATTTGCTTCTGGCCGCGCACGATCTGGGGTTGGGCGCGTGCTGGATGTGCGCGCCACTGTTCGCACCGGATGTGGTACGCGAGATACTGGACTTGCCGCTCGATTGGGAGGCGCAGGCGATGATCACGCTGGGTTATCCGGCGGATGCGGGCAAGCCCAAAGGGCGTGTGGATTTCAAGGACAAAACGATCTATCGGTAGGGGCGAAGCATGCGCATATAGCGCCTGACGTTTAGCATCAATGCGCTGGCGAATGCTTCGCCCCTACTCTGTGAGGGAATATGAATATTGTGGCATTGGCGGGCGGCGTGGGCGGCGCAAAGTTGGCGCATGGCCTCACCCTGTGTCATTCCGAACGGAGTGAGGAATCTCTCGGCCAATCGGGCGAGATTCCTCGCCACTCCGCGGCTCGGAATGACACACTGGCGGTAATTGTCAACACAGGCGACGACTTCGACTGGAACGGCTTGCGTGTTTGCCCCGATCTGGACACGGTGACGTACACGCTGGGCGGGCTGGCTAATCCCGACACAGGCTGGGGCGTGGCCGGGGATACATTCGAATGTCTGGGCGCGCTGCAGAAGTTAGGGCAAGAGCCGTGGTTTCGCATCGGCGATCGCGATCTGGCAACGCACGTGCGACGGACAGTATTGCTGGCCGAAGGCAGATCGTTGACCGAAGCCACGTCAATTATCACGCGCGCGCTCAACATCCGACCGGCCATCCTGCCGATGACGGATGATCGCTTCCGCACGCTGGTGAACACCGACGCGGGTGTACTGGAATTCCAGGACTATTTTGTGCGGCGGCAATGGCAGCCCGTCATCACGCGCATCATTTTCGACGGCGCGGAATCGGCGCGCACCACGCCGCAAGTGATCGACGCTTTGGCACAGGCCGACGCCATCATCTTCTGCCCGTCCAATCCCTTTGTGAGCATCGAGCCGATCCTGACGCTACTCCCCTCTCCCTGCCTGGGAGAGGGGGCGGGGGTGAGGGTCGCCGTTTCCCCCATCGTCGGTGGGCAGGCCCTCAAAGGTCCGGCCGCCAAGATGTTCCGCGAGTTGGGCATCGAGCCATCGGCCTTCGCCGTCGCGCAGCGTTATCAACACATCATCACGCATTTCGTGCTGGATCAACTGGACAGAGATCAAGAAAGTGCGATACAATCACTGGGCCTGCGCACGCTGGTGACCGACACGTGGATGAAAACGATCGATGATCGGGCGCGGCTGGCGGGCGAGATTATCGAGTTCATTCAAAGCGAATAAGCCTGACGAGTGATGAGTGACGAGTGAAAACGGTCCATCACTCGTCACTCATCACTCATCATGTCTTCATCCCTCCACTTTCATCCCTCATCCTTAACCTACGCCATCAGTCCCGTCAAACCGCTGCGACAGGCCAAGAGCCGATTGGCCCGCACCTTGAAACCACTCAATCGCGCCGCGTTGGTCCGCGCCATCTTCTCGCGCACACTCGATGTGATCGCACAGGTCGATCGGATCGCGGGTACGATCGTGGTCAGCCGCGATCTCACGATTATGGAATTGGCGCGGCAGCGATCCAATGTCATCGCGCTGGCCGAAGCCGAGTCGGGTTTGAATCCGGCCATCACACAGGGCGCAGCCTGGGCGGCAGCTCACGGCGGCGCGAGTGTGATCGTCGTGCCGGTTGATCTGCCGCTGATCACCGCCGCCGATCTGGATTCATTGATCGACCTCGCCACTGAGCCGCACTGCCTCGTCATCGCGCCCGATCGACACGACGACGGCACCAATCTGATGCTGGTGCGCCCGCCCGATGCGGTGCAGTTTGCTTATGGATCGGCCTCGTTCAATGCACATCGTGCGCAGGCCATTGAGCGCAGCTTGCGCGTACACGTCTATCGCTCCCCGACCAGCGGCCTCGATCTGGACGTACCCGACGATCTGGCCCTGTATCATGAAGGCGCGGCGCTGCTTGACGGGCGCGTGCTTTCAGAATAAGATAGCGCTAAGTTGCCGGGTAAATTGGTAGATTAGTAAATTGGTCACTGGTTGATCAATCGCCCATCACTAATTTACCAATCTACTCATTTACTAACCTACTATCTCCCACCTCTCTCAAGGAGCCTCCACATGACCGAACGATTTGCCATCTATTTGCAGGATGCCCACGATTTGCGTGAGGGCATGGAGTTAGCGAAGTACGCTGAAAGCCGGGGGTTTGAAGCCGTGTGGCAGGCCGAGTCGCGGTTGGTGCGCGACGCGATCGTGCCGATGGCGGCTTTTGCGGCCGTGACCAGCAAACTCAAAGTCGGGTCGGGCGTCATCAACAACTGGACACGCAACATCGGTCTGCTGGCCGCGACGTTTCTGACGCTGGACGATCTGGCGCCCGATCGCGTGATCTGCGGTATCGGCGCGTGGTGGGACCCGCTGGCCCGCAACGTCGGCATCGAGCGCAGGAAGCCGCTGCTGGCCATGCGCGAAACGATCGAAGTGATGCGGCGTCTGCTGCGCATGGAGCGCGTCACCTTCCACGGCGAATTCCATCACGT
>JAUQXD010000518.1 GCA_030834835.1 Thermoflexales bacterium
CTGAGCTCAGAGCGGCGGGGCAGCTGCCGCCCGACGGCCGCGTGAGCGGCACGCTGCTGTTACCGGACGGCGCAGTGTTGATGGTCGCGCAGCCGATTCTGACCGGCCAATCCACCGGGCCGGCGCATGGCTCATTGATCCTGGGCCGCTATCTGGATACGGCCGAGGTCGCGCGGCTGGCGCGTTTGACGCGATTGATCTTTCGAGTGCGGCGGGCCGACGATGAGGGCATTGCGCCAGCGGCCCGCGCGCTGACCCGGACCAGCGCCGCGCGCACACCCGACATCGAGGCCGTGAATGACGATCAACTGATCGGACGCGCATGGCTGCCGGATTTCAACGGCGATCCGGTGCTGGTGCTTGAACTGGACCTGCCTCGCACGATCTTCAAACACGGCCAGACGACGCTGGCCTATTTCATGGGGACGCTGATCGTGCTGGGCATGGTGTCGAGCGGTGTGACGCTGGCGCTGCTGAGCCGGTGGTCGCTGGCGCGCGATCGGCAGCAGGTCAGCGAGGCGCGGTATCGCAGTCTGTTCAAGTATTCGCCGGTGGCACTGCTGGAACAGGATTTTTCGGCAGTGAAACAGTATCTGGCGAAGCTGCACGCTCAGGGCGTGGAGGATATTGACGCTTACATCGCCAATCGGCCACAGACGGTAGCCGAGTGCCTGCCGTTGATCCGGATTACGGACATGAACGACGCTGCGCTGCGTTTATATGGCGCGCACGATCGGGCCGAGTTGTTGACGACGCTCGATCGGATTCTGTCGCTCGATGGCCACGATCTATTTCGCGCCGAGTTGATCAGCATAGCGGCCGGTAATAGCCAGTTTGACGGCGAAGGCCCGAATCAAACCCTGGACGGCCGGCGGCTGCATGTGCGGCTGCACTGGCTGGTCGCGCCGGGCAGCGAAGCGACGTTGTCTAAGGTGTTTGTCGTCGTTGAGGACGTTACGGCCCATCGGGCGGCCGAGGCCGCGCTGCGGTTGAGCGAGGAGCGCTACCGGCTGATCACGGAAAACGTCAGCGATACCGTGTGGCTGATGGACATGAACCTGAAGATCACGTTTATCAGTCCATCGGTTACGGTCAGGCGCGGCTTTACACTGGAAGAATTGCAGACGATGTCGTTTGAAAAGCATGTGACACCCGCCTCGCTGACGGCGGCCAGGGCCGTGCTGGCGCAAGTGCTGACGCCGGACCAGCTGGCGGATCCGCGCGCGACGTTAGCGCGCACGCTGGAACTGGAGTTTTACAGGAAGGATGGTTCGACGTTCTGGAGCGAGGCGACGTTTACGCTGATTCGTGACGAGCGCGGTGTACCGACCGGCCTGCTGGGCGTGGGACGCGACATTACGCAGCGCAAACAGCGCGAGCGCGAACTGGAAGCGCTGTTGAGCGTAGCGGCCTCGCTGCGAGCCGCGCCCACGCGCGGCGATCTGCTGCCAGTGATTGTCAATCAGGTGATGCGTTTGCTGCGCATGGACAGCGCGGCGCTGATCCTGCGGCAACCGACCGGTAGCGAGTTTGTGGTGGTGATGGCGCGCGGCGCGTGGGAGGAGTGGATCGGCCAACGGGTGCCGTCCGATCGCAGTGTGACCGGTAGGGTGATGGCGACCGGCCGGCCGTATCTCCATAATGACGTGCCAACCGATCCGTTGTTTACTTTGCCCGATCGACTGGGCGGCATCCGGGCGACCGCGTGCGCCTCACTGTCAACGCAAGAAGCGGTGATTGGCGCGTTGTGGGTCGGACGCAGGAGCGATATTCAAGACAGTGAATTGAAGTTGCTGGTGGGCATGACAGAGATGGCCGCGAATGCACTGTATCGCGTGGGGTTGGTCGAAACGCTGGAGCAGCGGGTAGTCGATCGGACGCGTGAATTAAGCGAAGCCAATCAACGCTTGCAGGAACTCGATCGGGCCAAAGACCAACTCATCTCAAATATAAACCATGAACTGCGCACGCCGCTGGCGAACATCAAACTATATTTGAGTTTGCTGGAGCGCGGCCGGCCGGAGAAGCAGAACGAATATTTGCAAACGCTGCGCCGCGAGCAAAGCCGCCTGGAGAAGATGATCGAGGATTTGCTCGACCTGTCGCGGCTCGATCTGGGCGTGACGCGCATCGAGCCGGCGCCGCTGCCGCTCGATCCCTTGCTGCGGCAGCTGGTAGCCGATCGGGTGAACCTGGCGATCGAGCGCGGGTTGACGCTGGAGTATCAGGCCGACGGCGACCTGCCGCTCGTCCTGATCGATCCGGAGCGGTTGACCGAGGTGATCACGAACCTCGTGACGAACGCCATCAACTACACACCCGCGGGCGGCCGGGTCGTCGTCAGTGCGGCGGTCACGGACGAGTGGGTGACGTTTACGGTGCGTGACAGCGGACCCGGCGTTGCCGCCAAAGACCTGCCGCACCTGTTCGAGCGTTTCTACCGCGGCGAGGTGGGCCGGCGGGCCAGTGCGCCTGGCACCGGCCTGGGGCTGGCGATTTCCAGAGAGATCGTCGACCGCCTGGGCGGCCGCATTACGGTGGACAGTGCATCAGGCCAGGGGGCCGCCTTTACCGTGTGGTTGCGGCCCGTTGGATAATGAACCTCGCAGTACGCCGCGCAGTATTGTCTTTTGAATTTGTCCAATCTGGTGTAAACTAGCCCCGGCTTCACCCTAACCTCGATTGGCCTCGGACAGGTATGCGACTTTTCCCCATCATCATCATTGTGGCAGCCTCCGTCATCGCGTTGACGATCTTTCAGGGCGGCACACCGCTGAATCGCGCGCGCGCCGGTGGTGAAACGGAGCCAACCCCGGCGGCCACCCCGGCGCTGGTCGCTACACCCGATCTAACCGCCGTGCCCGATCTGATCCTGACGTTGACCTGGAATCGGCTGGACAGGCCCGTGCCCATGTCCAATCCGCCCTCGCAAATCGACAAAGGCGCGGTGTACTACTGGCTGGTGTGTATTCCCTGTCACGGCGATAAAGGGCAGGGCCTGACCGAAGAATGGCGCGAGGTCTTTGGGCCGAATGAGAAGAACTGCTGGCAATCCAAATGTCACGCGGCCAACCATCCGCCCGAAGGGTTCTCGCTGCCGCGCGCGGTGCCGGCCGTGTTGGGGCCGGGCACGTTACAGCGTTACAAGAACGGCGCGGAACTGTATCACATCATCCAGACCTCGATGCCGTGGTACAACCCGGATTTCATCACGGCCGACGAAGAGTGGGAAGTCACGGCGTATTTGCTGTGGAAGCAGGGCGTCCTGCCGCGCGATGTCACGCTCGACGAGAGCAACATCGCCACGTTCCGATTGGGGACGGTGGCTCCCTCGAAGGACGAAGAGCGCCCATTGACGTTGGCGCTGGTCGGCCTACTGGGCGTCGTCGTAATTGGCCTGGTGCGGCAGGGGTGGCGTCGCTGATGAAGCAATCGTCCTTTTTCCATCATCTGCATCCGGTCACGATACCGGAACGCGAATCACGTTTTCGTTATACATTTGGCCTGGGCGGCCTGTCGGTCTATCTGTTCATCGTGTTGGCTGTGACGGGCGCGCTGGAGTTGTTTTACTACGTGCCCAGCGTCGATCGAGCGAACTCGTCGGTGCAGACCATTCAGTACCTGGTGCCGTTTGGCTGGCTGGTGCGCGGCGTGCACTACTGGGCGGCGCAGGCGCTGATCGTCATCGTGATTCTGCACATGCTGCGCGTGACGTTCACCGGCTCATACAAACGACCGCGCCGCTTCAACTGGCTGCTGGGCGTGAGTCTGCTGGTCTTCGTGCTGCTGCTGACGTTTACCGGGCTGGTGCTGCGCTGGGACACCGACATCGAGTGGGCGCTGCTGGTCGGCACGAATCTGCTGAAGTCGATCCCGCTGATCGGCAACGATATTTATGGCGCGGTGGTCGGCGGGCAGGAGATCAACGTCGATACGGTGGTGCGCTTTTACGGCTGGCACATCTTTGGCCTGGCGCTGCTGGCCTTCTTCGTGATGGTGTGGCATGCTTTCCGGGTGCGGCGCGATGGCGGCATCTCATCGCAAAGCACGCGCGCGGCGCAAACGCCCGGTGATACGCCGCGACCGCGCATCTCGCGCGATGAGTTAGTGCGCAAAGAAGCATTGGGCGCACTGATCGTGACGATTGGGCTGTTGGCGCTGACCCTGGCCTTCCCCCCGTCGATTGGCCCGGTGGGTAACTTCCGGCAGTTGACCGAACAGGCCGCCGCGCCATGGTTCTTTGTCTGGGTGCAGCAGTTGCTGCGCTGGGGCGATCCACTGCCGATGGGTCTGCTCATCCCGATCGGCTTGATTGTGATCATCGCGTTGATTCCGTACGCGATCGATCGATCGCAGACCGGCGTGGCGCGCTGGTTCAATCGCGAGGGGCGCGTGGCGCAGCTCGTGATCGCGGCGATTGTCGTTGGGATGATTGTGTTGACGCTGTTGGGCTTGATGCCGGCATGATGAGTGACGAGTGATGAATGTAAAATCAAGCAATGATGTGACACGACGAGCGGTGTTGAAGTTGAGTCTGGGCCTGTCCAGCGCGTTGTCGCTGTTCGGGCTGGTGAAGTTTCTGGGCTATCAATCCGCGCCCATCCAGGCGGTGCGCTTTACGCTGGAACCGCCCGCTGAGTATGCCGAGGGCAGCGTGACGGGCGTGCCGGAAGCGCGGGCGTACATTATGCGCGATGCGAAAGGGCTGTACGCCATCTCCGCAATCTGTACCCATTTAGGCTGCACCGTCAATAAGGCGGGCGAGAATTACGAATGCCCGTGCCACGGCAGCAAATTCAACGGCGGCGGCTATGTGCTGAAAGGCCCGGCCACCGCGCCGCTCGATCGTGTGGAGTTGTC
>JAUQXD010000519.1 GCA_030834835.1 Thermoflexales bacterium
CCGCGATCAAGCCGCGCACGAGTTCGGGTGAAGTGCCAAATGTCGGCGGCATTTCCGCGGCGTCGAGCACACCCAGCCGCCCGGAAGTCCCCGCGCCAATGTAGATCAAGCGACCGCCCAGCCGCAAGCGCGCGACAATGCCATCAATCGCCTCGGCAATGTGCGGCAATTCTTGTGCCACGGCCGGCGCGATGAGCATATCCTGGGCATTGATGCGCTGCACCATCTCCAAGGTGGGCAAGGCATCAATCTCGACTGTGGCCGGGTTGTTCGCCTCTGTCAGGCTGGAAGAATCTTTCTCGACAGGCAAAGACTGGCTGACCATCAGCGTTCCCCGTCCCAGGGAAATATCCCCCAGCACGACCGGGTGCGTCGCCCCGGTCGCGGCCGGTAGATTCCCCGGGCGACCGTGCGCCGTTTCATAGGCCAGAATGGCAAACGCGATCGCTTCTTTGGCCTCGACCGGCAGGCCGAGTTCATCCGAGAGGCGCACCTCAGCCGGGGCCAGTTTTTCGCGCAGCCTGGCCATCAAGGTTGGATTCTGGCCGCCCCCGCCCGAGACGATGACTTCGTCAGGATAGATCGGGAGGAAATCGTGGTATGCCTGAGCAATCGACTCGGCCGTAAAGTCTGTGAGCGTGGCGACGACGTCTTCGGGGCGCAGACCGCGCGCCAGACTGCGCTGCCAGATCTCGCTGGCCAGCTGCGCATGATAAAGCTCGCGACCTGTCGATTTTGGGGGCGGCATTTTCAAGAACGGCTGCGCCATCAACTCGCTTAACAGCGTTGGGTCTACCACGCCGCGTTGAGCCAACTCGCCGTCCACGTCATACGACCAACGTGCATCGGTAGCCAGGCTCGCGGCATAGTCGATCAGCATATTGCCAGGGCCAGTGTCAAAAGCAAAAGCTTGCGCGGCGCGGTCGCGCAAGGGGGGCAGAAACGTCACGTTACCGATTCCGCCGATGTTTTGCGCCGCGCGATATTTTTCGGGATGGGTGAGCAAGAGTTGATCGACGTAGGCTACGAGCGGTGCGCCATGCCCACCTGCCGCCACATCGCGCACACGAAAATTGCTGATGGTCGTGATCCCCGTCCGTTCGGCCAGCACAGCACCCGCGCCGATTTGCAGTGTTGAGTGCTGCGGAATGTGCCAGATGGTCTGGCCGTGACTCCCGATGAGGTCAACGGCTGTCAGCGCCAGGCCCGAGTCAGTGGCGGCTTGCTGCGTTGCTTGTGCCAGATTTTCGGCCAGGTCAAAGTTCAACGCGCACAGGCGGTCGACTGTTGCCGTCTCACGCGCAGCACAGGCGAGAACCTCATCACGCAGCGCGGGAGAATAAGGATAGGTCTGATGGTGGAGCAACCGCCAATCGAGCGCGGGGGGAGCACCGTGGATTTCGACGATGGCACAACTGACCCCGTCCGCCGACGTGCCAGACATCAAGCCGATGACGATCATGGATATCCTCTTGACAAAGTATTCTATATATAATATAACAGGTCTAGACCATTTGTCTAGTCGCGGTTTTTATCCCATGCCACCTCGTTCAAGTCAGCCGGGCGTTCTGCAACGCGATCATCCTATCCCGTTATACCAGCAGCTGGAAACTGCGTTGCGCGCGCAGATCGAAAGCGGCCGCTATGCGGAACATCAGCGCCTGCCCTCCGAACGAGAGCTGGTCGCCCAGTTTGGCGTCAGCCGCATGACGGTTCGCCAGGCCCTGGTTGCTCTGACCCAGGAGGGTCTGATTTACGGTCGGGTTGGAAAAGGCACTTTCATAAGTGCGCCCAAGATTGACCAACAGTTCTCTGCCCTGACCGGTTTTACGGAAGATATGCAGCAGCGCGGGCAGCAACCCAGCAGCCGTGTGCTCAAGGCGGTGTGCGTGGCGGCCAGCAAAGAGGTTGCGGGCGCATTACAGATTGAGCCTCAAACACGTGTCTTGAATCTGGTGCGACTCCGGCTGGCCGACGGCATACCGCTCGCTCTCGAAAGTGCCTTTTTGCCCGAGCATCTCTGCCCGGATCTGCTGAGCCATGACCTGGCGCGCGAGTCACTCTACGACGTGTTGCGAAATCAGTACGGCTGGAAGCTGGTGCGCGCCCGTCAAACGATTGAAGCACGCCTGGCCGCCGGGGAAGAATTGACACTACTCGGGCTTCAGCCTCCAGCGCCTGTCCTGGCATTAGAGCGGATCACGTTCGTCGCCGAGAACCTGCCGATTGAGTATGTCCGTTCGCAGTATCGCGGCGATCGCTACAAATTCACCGCGGTGGTGACTCCCATACGATGAAGACACGAGTCGAACCTGGCCTAGATACCTTGTTAGGTGATGCGGCGCGGGTGTTGTCCGGCCAACGCATCGGGCTGGTCACAAACGCGAGTAGTGTTACCCGGGCACTGGTGCCAACACGCGATGCTCTGCTCGACGCAGGTGTGCGGATCGTCGCGCTCTTCGGGCCGGAGCACGGTTTCTCGGCTACGGGCGCCGACGCCGAGCCGGTCCCGTCGGGCCGTGATCGCCGATCGGGTTTGCCGATCTATTCTTTGTTCGGGGACGTTTACAAGCCAACGCCCGAAATGCTCGCCGGCATCGACGCACTGGTTTATGATTTGCAGGATGTCGGCTTGCTGTTCTACACGTTTACGACGACGCTGGCTTTCTTGCTGGAAGTGTGTGCGGAACATCACCGGCCGCTCATCGTGCTCGATCGTCCCAATCCGGTTACGGGTCTTCTGATCGAAGGGCCGCTGATGGAACCTCAGCAGCAAACGTTCCTCGGCCACGGCCCACTCCCGTTGCGCTATGGCTTGACCCTGGGCGAACTCGCCCATTTTTACAACCGTGAATTGAACAT
>JAUQXD010000050.1 GCA_030834835.1 Thermoflexales bacterium
AGTCCATTTACAAACGTCGCAAATTGTGCAGGTGTAGCCAAAAGGGCGTCACCCTGAGCGTAGCGAAGGGTCTCTACGCCTGCGCAAGAGATGCTTCGCTGCGCTCAGCATGACAAACTGCGACTTTGTGAGAGCCGTGGGTGTGTGTTTTGCAATCCTTGACGAATAACGGGTCGTCAGATACAATCGACCCTCGCCTGTCCTTGAGAACCTATGTTTGATAATCTGACCGGGAAACTACAAGAAGTCTTTAAGAAACTATCAAAACGCGGCAAGCTGACCGAGGCCGACGTCGATGAGGCGTTGCGTGAAGTGCGCCTGGCGCTGCTGGAAGCCGACGTCAACTTCAAGGTCGTCAAGGAATTTCTGGCGCGCGTACGCGTGCGGGCCATCGGTTCAGAGGTCAGCGAAGCGCTGAACCCCGCGCAGCAAGTCATCAAGATCGTTCACGATGAATTGCTGACGACGCTGGGCACGGCGGCTCCGCTCGATTTATCGGGGTCAAGTCCGCACGTTATCATGCTGGTGGGCCTACAAGGCTCCGGCAAGACGACGACGGCGGCCAAGCTGGCGATTCGTTTGCGCGGCATGGGCAATCGGCCGTTGTTGGTCGCGGCAGATACCTATCGGCCCGCAGCCGTGGCGCAGTTGGAGACGTTGGGCAAACAGCTCAACATCCCGGTGCACAGCGAAGGCACTAAAGTCTCGCCGGTAGACATCTGCAAGAACGCGCTGAAATTCGCGCGTGAGCAGAACTATTCGGTGGTGGTAGTGGATACGGCCGGCCGGCTGGCGATTGACGATCAGATGATGGCTGAATTGGAAGCCATCAAGCAGTTGGCGCAGCCGCGCGAGATCCTGCTGGTGTCCGACGCAATGACCGGACAGGATGCGGTGCGTACCGCCGAAGAGTTTTACAAGCGCGTAGGCGTCACTGGCCTGATTTTGACCAAAGTTGATGGCGATGCGCGCGGCGGCGCGGCGATCAGCATTCGGGCGGTTACCGGTGTGCCGATCAAGTTCCTGGGCATCGGCGAAAAAACCGATGCGCTGGAAATCTTCCATCCCGATCGGTTGGCGTCGCGTATTCTGGGCATGGGTGACATGCTCACGCTGATCGAGAAGGCGCAGGAACATTTCGATCAGGAACAGGCGACGAAGGCCGCGCAGAAGATGATGGAAGCGCGCTTCGACCTGGAAGACTTTTTGCAGCAGATGAAGCAGATGAAGAAAATGGGCCCGCTCAGCGGCCTGCTCGACATGATTCCCGGCCTGGGCAACATGAAGGGCAAGATCGATGCGAACGAGGCCGAGCAGCAGATGAAGCAGATCGAGGCCATCATCAACTCGATGACCATGGACGAGCGACATCGGCCCGACATCCTGAACGGCAGCCGCAAGCGCCGCGTGGCCAAAGGCAGCGGGACCAGCGTGCAGGAAGTGAATCAACTGATTCACCAGTTCCGCGACATGCAGCGCATGATGAAGCAGTTTGGCAAGGGCGGGCGCGGCGGTCTGGGCGCGCTGATGGGTGGAAGACGATAGTCATTGCCGCGAGGAGCGTTGTTCGCGACGAAGCAATTTTGTGGCCGAACACGAGATTGCTTCGCAAACAGCGCTCGCAATGACGCAAACAAAGTGAGAGAATTGGAAGTTCGAAGTTGGCGTTGGGGTCCCTATCACCTCACTCTCTCTTCTCCGACATCCAATTTCCAACATCCAATTTCATATCTAAGGAGTGCAACACCGTGTTACGAATTCGCTTGCGCCGCGTAGGCGCGAAGAAGCAGCCGTTGTATCGTATCGTCATCGCCGAGAATGAGTGGCCGCGCGACGGCCGGTTCCTCGAGATCATCGGGCGCTACAATCCGCGCACCAATCCCGAGACGGTCGAAGTCAATGAAGAACGCGCCTACCACTATCTGAAGAATGGCGCGCAGCCCACCGACTCGGTGGCGCAGATGCTGAAGAAGCTCGGCACATTGGGCCGCTTCGAGCGTTTGCAGAAGGGTGAAGCTGCTGAGGTCGTGTTGGCCGAGGCGCAAGCCGCCGCCGCCGCGACCAAGACGGCCTCGTCAGGCCGCACTCGCCCGGACACTTTCGTGCCGAGCAAGAAAGCCAAGAAGCAGCCTAAGAAGCGCTAATCCCCGGCGCGCTGTGTCAGCGGGCGCAGCGCGCTCATCTGGACTACCGATGAAACAACTCGTCGAGTACATTGTCAAGGGACTGGTCGATCAACCCGAAGAGGTCGTGGTCACGGAGACGCGGCGCGGCGGCGCGGTGATGCTGGAACTGCGCGTGGCGCCCGACGACATGGGCCGCGTGATCGGCAAGGGCGGCCGGGTGGCTAACTCCATCCGATCGTTGCTGCGAGTGGTAGCCGCCAAAGACGGCACGCGCGTCACGTTGGATATTCTGTAATCAGTCAATCAGTAAATTGGTAAACTGGGAATTGGTAGATTGGTCAAGCCTGTCACCCATCGACTAATCTACCAGGGAACTAATTTACCAATTGACTTTCCGGGCGTAGGCTAACTCGATGAAGCAAACCCGTGGCTCAGGTGGTCCTCCGCCTGAGCCTAACTTTTTGATTGTCGGGCGCGTGCTGCGCGCCTGGGGCATTCGCGGCGATCTGAAGATTCAGCCGATGACGGATCGCCCTGCTGATTTTGCGCGCCTGACGCAGGTATATGTCGGCGCGCCGCCACGGCGTTATGAGGTGCAGAGCTTCCGCCCGTATCAGGGCAACTGGCTGCTGCATCTGGTCGAGGTGAGCACACGCACTCAAGCCGAAGCGCTGCACGATCAGCCGATTCTGATTGAACGCGTACAGCGCAAACTTGAAGCCGATGAGTATCTGGCCGATCAGATCATCGGGCTGAAAGTGATCACGCTGGCGGGTGAGGCGCTGGGCACGGTGGTTGAAATCCTCACGACGGGCGCGAACGATGTGTACGTGGTGCACGGCGAGCGCGGCGAAGTGCTGCTGCCCGCCCGATCGGAAGTGATCCGCTCGATCGATCTGGCAACCGCCACGATGACGGTCGAATTGCTGCCGGGTTTGTGATTGGAACGAGGCGTCGGGCATCCCCAGACACTTGCACCCACTGCGTGCAGTGTGGTGTGCCGGTTGGCACCTCCCGCGCGTGGGCGCGCTGACTCCGCTGTTGAAGATGGGCTTGTTGCCTCTCTCCATTGTGCTTGACGACTTTGATCATTCTGCGGTATAGTCACGCCCTTGACGGGGACAGATCATGCACGACCTGCGTTACTGGATCGGCTTCAATCGGGTGTATGGCATCGGACCGGCCAAGGTCCGCGCGCTGATCGATCATTTTGGCGATCTCGATCGGGCGTGGCATGCGGCCATGTTCGATCTGAAGGAAGCCGGACTCGATCGGCGGGCGATCGAAAGTCTGATCAACACGCGACAGAGCATCAATCTCGATCAAGAACTCGACCGGGTCGACAAAGCCAAGGCCCGTATTTTGACCTGGGATGATCCTGATTACCCGCCGTTGCTGCGCCAACTGCCCGAAGCGCCGCCCGTTTTGTATATGAAGGGCCAACTTGCTGCGCCCGATCGCGAGTGGACGATTGCGATTGTGGGCACGCGCAAAGCGACCGCCTACGGTCGGCAGGCCGCCGAAACATTATCGACTGATCTGGCGCGTAACGGCATCACGATTGTGAGCGGCCTGGCGTTGGGCATCGATGCGGCTGCACACGAAGCAGCCTTGAAGGCGGGTGGCCGCACGATCGGCGTGCTGGCCTGCGGCATCGATCTGGTCTATCCGCCGCAGCATGTCAAACTCGCGGCGCGCATCATGGAGCAGGGCGCATTGTTGACGGAGACACCCGTCGGTTCGCCGCCAGAAGGCGGCAATTTCCCGGCACGCAATCGCATCATCAGCGGACTGTCGCTGGGCACGATCGTGGTGGAAGCCGATCAAACGAGCGGTGCGCTCATCACCGCCGATCGGGCGTTGGAGCAGGGGCGCGAAGTGTTTGCGGTGCCGGGCAACATTTTCTCGCGGGCCAGCCTGGGCACGAATCGGTTGTTGAAAGAAGGCGCGACGTTGATCACGGCGGCGGAAGATGTGCTGGAAGCGTTGAACTTGAAGATGATCGCCGCGCACACCGAAGCGCGCGCCGTGATGCCCGAAGACGCCACCGAAGCCAAATTGTTGTCGCTGATTTCGGCCGAGCCGACGCACGTGGACGAGATCGTGCGCGCAAGCGAACTGCCCATTACGCAGGTCAGCAGCACGCTGGCGATGATGGAACTCAAAGGCATGGTGCGGCAGGTGGCAGGCATGCAGTACGTGATCGCCAGAGAAGCGCAAGCAGATTACATTGTGGAATGAATGTATAGTGCATAATTCATAATGCATAATGAACGCAGAACAATCGCTCATTATGAACTGTGCACTATGAATTAAGAATTAGGATTCAGCGATGTCCAATCATTACTATGCTCTCATCATGGCCGGCGGCATCGGCACACGGTTATGGCCTTTGTCGCGGCAGAAGTCGCCCAAGCAAGTGCTGCCACTCGTCGGCGAACGCTCGATGTTTGGTCTGGCCGTTGAACGGTTACAGCCTTTGTTCAAGCCTGAAGATGTATTGGTCGTTGTCGGGCGCGATCAGGTGGACTTGCTGAAGGCGGAGCAGACCGGCGTGCCCGATCACAACTATGTGATCGAGCCGATGGGGCGCGGCACGGCTCCCGCGATTGCGTTGAGCGCTATCACGCTGCGCAAGCGCGATCCGCAGGCCACGATGGTCGTGCTCACCGCCGATCATTTTATCGGCGATAACGAAGGTTTCCGTGACGTGCTGGTCGCCGCCGGTGAGACCGCCGCGCGCGATTATCTGGTGACACTGGGCGTGACGCCGAGTTCACCCGCGACGGGTTACGGATATGTGGAACGCGGCTCGTGGCTGATGAATGCGGCCGGTTTCGCCGCGTATCGCGTCGTGGCCTTCCGCGAGAAGCCCGATCTGGTGACCGCTAAACGTTTCGTCGTCAGCGGCAAACATAGTTGGAACAGCGGCATGTTCGTGTGGAAGGTCGAGCGTTTCTTGACTGAACTCGCACGCACGATGCCGGAGTTTTATCAGCAATTGATGCAAATTGAAGCGGCGCTGGATACGCCTGATTACGAGCGCGTGCTGAATGAAGTGTGGCCGCGGGTCGCTTCGCAAACGGTGGACTATGGCGTGATGGAGAAGGCGCGCGACGTGGCCGTGATCCCGGCTGAATTCGGCTGGAACGACATCGGTTCGTGGGCGACGCTGCTGGAGATTCTGGAAGGCGACGAGCACGATAATGTGATCCGTCACGCGCAGCATCTGGGCCTCGACACGAAGAACACGCTGGTCTTCGGCCGCGATCGGCTGGTGGCGACGATCGGTTTACGTGATCTGATCGTGATCGATACCGGCGACGCGCTGTTGATCTGCCCCAAAGATCGCGCGCAGGATGTGAAGAAGATCGTCGATGAGTTGAAGAAGCAGGGGAAGCAACAATACTTGTAGACGTGTTGCGTAGTCCGTGGTGCGTGTTCACGCATCACGCACCACGTATCACGTTTGATTGAATGGTGAATTGATGGAAGCGTATTGCGTCAAATGTAAAACTAAACGAGAGATGACCGCGCCCAACGCCGAGTACACGGCTACGGGCACGGCGGGCACACGCGGCAAATGTCCCGTGTGCGGCACGACGATGTATCGCATGGGCGCGACGCCCGAACACGCCGACATCCCGAAGCCGGACCTCAGCGCGTTACCAAAGCGTGAACCGAAGCCCCGGAAGAACGCGAAGAAAGCCAAAAAACAGGCTGGTCCGCGCGTCGGAAAATTGGTGATCGTGGAATCGCCGACGAAGGCGAAGACGGTCGGGCGTTTTCTGGGCAAAGGCTATACGGTCAAAGCGTCGGTGGGTCACGTGCGCGATCTGCTGCGTTCCACGTTGTCGGTAGATGTGGACAATGACTTCACGCCGAAGTATCGCGTGCCCAATGAGAAGAAAGATGTGGTGAAGGAACTCACTGCGCTGGCGAGTCGCGCCGATTCGATCTACCTGGCGACCGACCCTGATCGCGAAGGCGAGGCGATTGCGTGGCATCTCATGGAATCGGCCGGGATCGATCGGGCGCGAACCCACCGCGTGGTGTTTCACGAGATCACGCCGTCGGCTATCGGCGAAGCGTTTGCCCATCCGCGCGACATCGACATGCCGCTGGTGAACGCGCAGCAGGCCCGCCGCATTCTCGATCGATTGGTGGGCTACGAACTGAGTCCGTTGCTATGGCGTAAGATTCGTGGGCGCTTGAGCGCCGGCCGGGTGCAGAGTGTGGCGCTGCGTCTCATCGTCGAGCGTGAGCGGGATATTCAGGCGTTTGTGCCGGTGGAATACTGGTCAATCGCTGCGGAACTGGCGAAGCAGCTGCATGGTCACCACAAGCACGAGCCGAAGAAGCGCCAGACCTTCACGGCGAAGTTGTTCAAGATCAACGGGCAAGATGTCGATCTGAAGAACGAGCCGGACACGCGCGCCATCGTGGCCGAGTTGGAACAGGCCGCGTATCAAGTGGCGAACGTTAAGACGGGCGAGCGCCGCCGCAAGCCGAGCGCGCCCTTCACGACGAGCACGCTGCAACAAGAGGCCAGCCGGAAGTTGGGCTATGCCGCGCGGCGCACGATGGCGATCGCGCAGGGCCTGTATGAAGGCAAGACGCTGGGTGACGAAGGGCTGATCGGTTTGATCACGTACATGCGTACCGATTCGACCAACGTGGCCGAATCGGCGCAGCAAGAAGCCCGAGCGTTTATTCGCGATCGATTCGGCGCGGAGTTTCTGCCGGACGAGCCGCCCGTGTACAAGACCAAATCGAAGAACGCACAGGAAGCGCACGAAGCGATCCGCCCGACGAGCGTGGCGCGCACACCCGAGTCGGTGAAAGCGTATCTGGAAACCACCGACTTCAAGTTGTATGACCTGATCTGGAAACGCTTTGTCGCGTCGCAGATGAATCCCGCGATTTCTGATACGGTGTCGGTGGACATCGCGGCGGGTGAAGCGAAGGCGATTGCGGCATTAGTGCCGTTGAATGGCACGGCCGTGTACCCCTATCTGTTCCGCGCCACGGGTTCGACGTTGAAGTTTGCAGGCTATCTGGCCGTGTACGAAGAGGCGCGCGAAGAAGACGCGAAGCTGGAAGGCGACGACGATGTGCGCGTGCCGCCGTTGACGGCGCAAGAAGTGTTGGATTTGATGCGGCTGCTGCCGGAGCAGCACTTCACCGAGCCGCCGCCGCGCTTTACCGAAGCATCGCTGGTCAAGTCGTTGGAAGAGTACGGCATCGGGCGGCCCAGCACGTATGCGTCGATTCTGGGCGTCATCGACAAGCGCGGCTATGTCGAGAAGATGGACAAGCGTTTGCAACCGACCGAGGTCGGGTACGCCGTCAACGACATGCTGGTGGAATACTTCGGCGATGTGGTCAACGTGGGTTTTACTGCGCTGATGGAAGCCGAACTGGACGAGATCGCGGAAGGCACGAAAGAATGGGTGCCCGTGATCCGCGAGTTTTATGAGCCGTTCCAGAAGGACATCGAGCACGCCGATGCCAACATCGAGAAAGTGCCGATGGTGGAAGAACTGGGCGAACCGTGCCCGACGTGCGGCAAGCCGCTGTTGATCCGCTATGGCCGCTTTGGCAAGTTCATCGGGTGCAGCGATTTTCCGACCTGCCGTTACACCGCGCCGTTCCTGGTGAAAGTGGGCGTCAAGTGTCCGCAGTGCGGCACGGGCGACATCGTCGAGAAGAAGACGAAGCGCAATCGCATTTTCTACGGCTGCACGAATTACAAGAACGGCGATCCCGATTCATGCGACTTCACGTCGTGGAACCGGCCGGTGCCGCAGCCGTGTCCCAACTGCGGCGGCCTGCTGACGCTGAAGGGCCGCGAGGCGGTGAAGTGCATCAAGTGCGAGAATGAGTACTCGCTGGGCGATTTGCCTGAGGCCCAGTTAGTAGTAGCCTAATCATAACCACGGATGACACGGATTTCACGGAAAGCAGTTTGACGGAAATCCGTGTTGTTTGTGTAATCATGGTTTCATTGTGAGGTAATGATGACTTACATTCAAAATCGATTAGCTGAAGTGCGCCGCCTAATGAAGGCGAACAAGTTGCCCGCGCTGCTGGTCTCGCAAGAGCAGAACCGGCGGTATCTGTCGGGATTTAAGGGCAGTGCTGGCTCGCTGCTGATCACTCAACGACACGCGATACTGGCGACGGATTTTCGCTACTGGGAGCAGGCCACACAGCAAGCGCCTGATTTTACGGTCTATCAGGCCAAAGGTCGCCCGCAGGATTTTCTGCCCGGCCTGATCGAAGCAGCAGGCTCGCCGAAGCGCATCGGTTTTGAGAGCGGCACGGTGACGGTGGCGATGTTCGAGACGATGAAGACCGCGCTGCCCAAAGTGAAGTGGCTCAAGACCAACGGCCTGATCGAGCAAGTGCGCTGGGTGAAAGACACCGACGAGATCGCGCAGACACGCCGCGCCATCGAACTGGCCGAGAATGCGTTTGCGGATGTGACCGCGCGCATCGAGCCGGGCATGACCGAGGCGCAGATCGCGTGGGAGTTGGAAGTGCACATGCGCACGCACGGCGC
>JAUQXD010000520.1 GCA_030834835.1 Thermoflexales bacterium
AGGCCCTTCATCGTGTACGGTTTGAACGGCGCGATGAAGCGCGCCAGCGGCACACGCCAATCAGGGATGAGGATGGGCGGCGCGAGTGCGCTGACGCCGTCAACACGCTGATTCGCCGCTAAATGCAGGCCAATCAAGCCGCCCAACGACAACCCGATCACCCACACGCGGCGACAACGGCCCCGCACTTCATCGATCGCGGTTTCAGCCGACGCGATCCAATCGCGCTGCGTGGTCTGCGCCAGGTCTTCCGGACAGGTGGTGTGTCCGGCCAGTCGCACGCCGCGCACGGTAAAATCGCGTTCGGCCAGATATTCGCCCAGCGGTCGCATCTCTTTCGGCGCGGCGGTGAAACCATGCAACAGCACACAGCCGATCGGGCCGCGATCAAAACCAAAGGGCTGCACCTGATCGATCGCTGCGCCGCGCATCGCATACCGTTCAGTCATGCGCTTGCTCCGCCATCGCTTGCGCATCTTGTTGATCTTGATTGCGCTTGGCCCGCTGCAACAACACGTTACTGGCCGAATACAACACCGCCGCGATCGGCACGGCAAAGAAGAAGCCCCACACGCCGATGAGCTGCGAGCCGATCAACAGCGACACAATCACCAGCAGCGACGGTATTTGCAGCGAGCGACTGAGCAGCCGCGGCCCGATGAAGTTAAACAAGACCACCTGGAAGAGCGCCAACAGTATCAGCAGGCCGCCTGTATGCGGTGAAGATTGCAGCAGTCCCACCAGCAGCGGCAAGAACAGGCTGAGCGGCCCGCCCAACATCGGGATGATCATCACCAGGCTGCAACCCGCGCCCACGGCCACCGCCGAACTCATGCCAAACAACGTCATCAGCGCGATCACGACCAGACCATAGATCGCACTTTGCAGCAGCGTGCCGCCGATAAAGCCGGTGAACGCCTGATTGATCGTGGCGAACATCGTCTGTACGTCGGCCTCGTGCCGGCGCGGGATCATCAGTTGCAGCTGGGTCTGCAACTTCGCGCCGTCGATCATCACCAGCACGCTCAGAAACACAATCAACATGAACTGACCCAGCGTGGCCGCGATGCCGCCCAGCAGGCCCAGCGCGCCTTGCACCAGCCCCGTGCCAAAGCCCGTCAACTGGTTGATCAATTCTTCGGGGCGTGGCAGGGCGATGGCGGCCGGATCAAGATACAGCCGCTCAATCAAAAAAGTCCGCGCTGAATTGATAATCTCACTCAGGCGTTGAATGTTGGCGGGCAGATTATTGGCTTGTTCTTGAATCGTGATGGACAACTGCCGCGTCTGTTCGATCAACAGCGGCACCAGCGCCAGGACGATGACGGCGATGACGGCGATCACCAGCGTGTACACAATCGTGATCGACAGTCCCAGCGAGGGGTGCGCCACCCGATCGGCCAGGCGGTCACCCCAGCGGCGGCGGATGGGCTGCAAGAGATCGTCAGTCAGCGTGAGCTGATGCACCCAGTTGACCAGCGGTCGCAAAATCAACGCCAGCAGCCAGGCCAGCCCCAGCATCACGAGCACGTTGCTAAACGCCAGCAGCGCGCTGCCCAGTTTTTCAACCAGGTACAACAGCACGGCGATGGTCAGCAGGAAGGTCAGGGTTGAGGGCAAAAACGATTGGCGGTTCACACGGCCTCCGTGCTCGCGATTGTACCTGAACACGAATCAATGCACAATGATCAATGATCAATTCATAATGCACAATGCACAGTTCATAATGAACTGCGGGCCATCAGTGTGATATACTGACTCAACCGCATTCGATCCTGACCAACTTGAGAGATTCACATGGGACGCACGTTGATTGTGACCGGCACACCCGGCATCGGTAAAACAACCCTCATCAAAGCCGTGATCAAAGAAGTGGGCGATCGCGCCGGCGGCTTCTACTCTGAGGAAATTCTTGGCCCCGGCGGGCGCAAGGGCGTCAGGCTTGTCACCCTAGACGGGCAGTGGGGCGTCATGGCCCACGCCGACTTCAAGAGCAAATCCAACTTCGGGCGGTTTGGTGTGGAAACGCACATCATCGATCGGCTGGGCGCGGGCGCGATCAACGCGGCGCTGGCCGACAAGCCCATTGTCGTCATCGACGCGATCGACAAGATTACGATGTTCTCATCGCAGTTTCAGTCGGCAACGGTGAAAGCGGTGGGAGGTTCCAGGATCGTGCTGGCGACGGCCATGAGCGACAATCACCCGTGGTTGATGGCGCTCATGGCGTTTCCCGGCGTGACAGTGTGGGAAATAACCAAGAAGAATCGAACCGCGCTGGTGAAGCAAGTTTTGGAGTGGCTAAGCCAGGCGACAGCCGCCCGGTAAGTTTACTTTTCAATTGGGTTGATGTAGACTTTTGGCATGAAGAAGATCACTCGCGCATCTAAAACAGTGAAGGACACGCAAACCAGGTATCAAACCAGCTCACGGTCTGCTCCAGTTCGCCGCCCTTCAGTCGCACCCAGGTCTCACAGCACGCCAGTCGATGTTTCTGTTCCAGAGCCGGTCTTTCAGGCGATGCAGAACCTGGCGGCAGAACTTGGCGTGCCACTGAGTGAGTTGTACACGACCGCGCTGACCACTTACCTTGCTGGCCATGGTGGAGTCACAGAGACGCTCAACCGGCTCTACGCAACTGAACCATCGGAATTAGATCCGGTGTTGGTCAGTGTTCAGGCCGCACTATTGACAGGCGAGCCGTGGTAATGCAACGCGGTGAAATCTGGTGGGCCTCATTGCCTGAACCAACCGGATCTGGCCCCGGGTATCGGCGCCCCGTGTTAGTGATTCAAGCCGATGACTTCAATCGAAGCCGCATCGCGACCGTGATCGTACTGGTGGTCACGTCGAACGTAAAACTGGCATTAGCTCCCGGCAATGTGTTACTGTCACGCCGCGCCACCGGCCTACCGCAAGACTCGGTCGCGAATGTCTCGCAACTCGTCACCATCGACAAGCGCTTATTGACCGAACCAGCAGGTATTTTGCCTCCAAAATTACTCAGCCAAATCGAAGCTGGCCTTCGACTTGTGTTGGCTCTATAAACCCTGCTGTCATAAAAACAACGCCCGATGTTTATCGGGCGTTGTGCATACTTCAACAATCCATTCGTGATCAATTCGGTCTGGTCGCATAGATCCATCTGCGGATCAGATCGATCTTGAAGCGATAGAGGTTGCTGCGCGGGCCGGAGCGCGTCAGGATGTCGCCCATTTCCAGATCGTCCAGCACCTTGATCAAAGGTGTGCCATTGAGGTCGATCGCGCGTTTGTCCAGCAACGCCTGCACCGGATCGACGCCCACCGTCTCGTCGGTCTCCAGCAGATCGGCCAGCGCCAGCAGCACCGATCGCTCGATCGGGCTGGCTTCCGCCCAGATGAATTTGAAGTGCGCCTCGCCGCGTTCCACAATCCGATCGAGCACGTCTTCCACTTCGTTCGCCGTGATGTAGCTGCGCTGCGTCTCGTTGTGGTAGGCCACCAGTTCGTGACAAATCACTTGCGTGAAATACGGATGTCCGCCGCTGACGGCCGTGATGCGCTCGATCGCCATCGGATCATATTCCAGGTGCGGCGCGACCGGTTCAGTGATCAAGCGCCGGGCATCGTCGGGCGTGAGGAACGTGATCTTTTTGTAGGACGCGATATTGAACAAGATCGACCAATATTCCGCGCCCAGTTCTTCCAGTTTGTGAGTCCCCGCAAACACAAAGTCCAGGCATTCTTCATGCTGCATCAAATTTCGCAGAAACGGAAAAATCTCCGGCTCCAACTTGCCGTCTTGCACGCGCTTCTGCAGCTCTTCAAACTCGTCGAACATCAGCAGCAGATGTTTAGGCTGGCCGTTCGCGCCGACGGGCAACGCTTCCGCCACGCTGCGCAAGAAGCGCGATCGGAACACGAACTCCGGGGATTCGGCGAAGTCCGATCGGGCCGGCAGCGACACCGCGATGTCGTGATCGTCCAGCGCGTACACGATGTCATCCGCCAGCGAATATAGAAAATCCAACGTACCGCGCGCGGCCTTGCCCTGCATGTCCACCAGCACACAGATGTGCGTGTCCACCAGCACCTTCTTCAGGCGATACAAGATCGACGTTTTGCCGGTACGCCGCTGGCCGTGCAGCACGATGACGTTGTTCTGATACGCGCCAAACAGGTGCTCCTGGATGTACGCAAACACATCGGCGCGGCCCACAAATAAATGATCGGTTTTGAGCGGCATGCCAGTGACATACGGAATAGGGAAGATACGCACGAAAGGTCGCTGCGTGTCCGCGGCCAACTCGATCACATCGGCGAACTCAACGGTGCGATCATCATCCACCGCGTCATCGTAAATGATCTGCCATTGCAGCCGCACCCGATCGCGCGTCAGCGGCTCGATGGTCACTTCGAGGTCGCGGGCGCTGCCCGCCGTCAACAGATCGATCGCCTGCTGGCCACCGTCTAATACGCGATAGCCTTCGCCATCGACTAAGCGCAGTCGCACCTGTTCCGCGATGTTGAGGCCGCTGTTATTCACGGTCAGCGTCACCGCCAGGCTGGGCGCAAAACTCAGCTGGCGCGTCTTGATGGTCGACACCAGCGCGGCGCGGCCCTGCAGGTCCTTGACGCGCTCCATGACCAGGCCTTGCCACTGATCGAGCATTTGCCGCAGCGTGGCCGCTTCAGGATACGGCGCGGCCGTGGCCAACGATCGGTTAGCCAGCCGATCGATTTCTTTCGAGCGGCGGATCGTCGCGTCGATGTTGCGCCGCCAGTCCACCTTGCCCAACTCGCGCAGCGCGGGCATCAGATCGTTGACATCTTTGACGGCCTTGAATTTTAGATTGACGGCTTGCAGCTGCGGATCGTTGCGCCAGATTTCGGCCACCGGCGCCCAGTCTTCGTGCGGTGGCAGATGACCGCTGTGCATCGCGTCCGCCTGCCGCTTCCCGGCGCGAATCGCGTCGAGTGAATTATTGAGGAAGATCAATTTGCTGTTGACATCGTCGACGCGCTCCAGCTTGCGCAATTCGATCAACACCCGCGTCACGGCCTCGCTGGTCCGTGACAGAGTCGGCGGCAGCGACGACGTTTGCGCCTCCGGCAGCGGCTCGATGTCGGCGATCTGCTCCACCGTGCGCGCCTTCAGTCCCGCATCCAGCACGCGATACAACGCGCCCAACTCCGCCTGCCAGCGCCATTGCGTCTGGGTCTTCAATGCCGCATGGATCACGGGCACAGCCTCAACCGCCCGCTCGTCGTCCGTGCTAGCCACATGATGCGCGGCGATCACGCGCGCCATGTCCGGCTGGCGGCGGCGCAGATCGAAGGCTAAATGCGGCAGAATGCGAGCCGCATCGGCGCGTGTGTTGTACAGTGTGTAGATTTGCGGCAAAAATTGATCGGGCGCTTCGCGCAGTTGCAACCGCACCGCGGCCGCCCGATCGACTGGCCGCCGCATCACGATCGAAGCGAAGATGCCATACAGAGTGCCCTGCGCCGCGCCGGCTGTCATCAGCGCGCCCACCACCAGCAGCGCCATGCCCAACGGCGCCAGAAAGAACATTCCCGCAATCACGATGGGTGAACTGAACCACGGCAGGATCTCGACCAGCGACTCCGCCGGAATCAGTCCAAAATCGACGTAGCGCCCCAGCCCGATCGTGAGGTTGATCACCCGCTGGATGTTGAAGAACACCGCCAGTCCCATGAAGCCGCCCGCGATCGTCGCCGCGCCGATGCGCGAGGCGTAACGTCGCGCCGGATCGTGCACCAGCAGCACGGCCAACCCGCCAAACCCGATCAGCGTGATCACCACAAACGGCGACAGGCTGTCCCCCAGAGAATTGTTGATGAACGGTTCCGCCCCCGGCACGCCCGATAGCGCATTGCGCACCAGCAGGCCCATGCGCGGCGCTTGCGCAGCCAGATCGCTGGCCGCCGTCGAAAGCGACGCCAGCACGATCAAGCCGCCGCACAACACCCCGGCGATCAGGCCCGCGCGCGCGGTATCATCGTTGCGCCCAAACCACTTGCGTGCCCCGCGCCGCTCGTCGATCAGATCGATCAAGACCGGCTCCGGCTGGCGCTCCTCGCGGCGCAGCGCGCCCACCAGTCCGCCCGTCAGCCAGCCGATGACGCCGCCCGCGATCAGCAGGATGGGCAGCACGCGCACAAAGCTATAGACGAAGATGCGCTGCAAGAAGATGTTGACGTAGCTGTCCGGCGGGGTCGCAGCATCCAGTCGGGCGGGAAACGAAAACAGCGGAACGGTCGCCTGCCACGCATTCGCGGGCGACACCACCACGAGGAACACCACGACGGCGGCAAGGAGACCGCTGAGCAACCCGGCCTGCGACCCCACGCGCCAGCTGGTCGCTTTGAGGCGCAGCGCGGGATAGATGCCCGTCAACAGCACGGCCACAATCAATACGACACCTGATAAAACCAGGTTCACCGCCGACGTGCGATTGACGCCGGTCGCGCCAAAGCCGGTCGGATTCTCGCGGAACACCACCAACACCAGCGTCGGATAGATCAACCCGAGGCTGGTGAGTAAGCCGGTGAT
>JAUQXD010000521.1 GCA_030834835.1 Thermoflexales bacterium
CCGCGCTGCCAGACGGTGAACCCGATCAAGGCCGCGGTGTGCGTGTCGTGCAGTCTGGCCTTCGACACGATCGGGCACATTGCGGCGCGCGAAGAACTGCGCCACACCGATCGGTTTTCACGCATGGCCGGCGAGATCAGCGGCGTGAAGGCCGCCGAGCAGTCGCAATCGCAGCAACGGATGGATCAGATGTGGGCGGTGGAACAGCGGCGGCGAGCCGCACTGGCGCAGCAACGGCAGGTGCAACATCAACAAGAGTTACGCCTGATGTACGCGGCGCTGGTGCTGCTGGCGCTGGCCGTAGCGACCGTCGTCGTCATTGCGCTGTTGTCCGCGCGTGGGTAAAATCGCGCGGCGAGTAACCACGGACTGAATCATGGGTTATACTGTGGGAACGTTTAGGGCGCTGACAGCGTTATAACTCTGAGTCGATTTCGTCGGCCTGCGGGCCGGGCAATGGAGGACAGGATCGTGAAATTTGTTAGAAGCATGGCAGCCGTTTTCATTGGACTCATCGCTACTCTGATATTGACCGGCCACAGCGCAGCGGCGCAGTCTGCAGTACCGCAGACCGGCACGTCAGCAGGGAAAGACACGAACTCAACCACGTCTCTGACGTATGCGTGGGTCGTCACCGCCAACGTGCAAGTGTATGCCAATCCTGGCGATTCGACGCCCATCCGATCGTTGGGCGCGGGTTTCCTGTACGTTAGTCTGGCCGACGCCCGGCCGATCGTGGTGGGCGATCAAACGTGGTATCTGATCAATCCCGGCGAGTACGTCAACGGCAAAGACATCGCCATCGTGCGGCCCACGAAGTTTCAGGGCACCACGTTGACGGCGACGCCTGACAAACCTTTCGGCTGGATGGTGTATTCGGCGAAGCCAACCATGACGGCGGCCGGTGCGATGGCCGGTGACGCCAAAACGATCACGCGCTACACACCCATCACCGTCTTTGAGGAACAGAAAGTCGGCGATTTGATCTGGTATCGTGTGGGCGACAAGCAGTGGGTCGATCAAAAGAAAGTGGCGCTGGTCTTTCCCGCGCCCCGACCGGACGGGGTGGCCCCCGGCGACAAGTGGATCGACGTGAACACGTTCGAGCAGACGCTGGCCGCCTATGAAGGCGATCGGATGGTATTTGCGACGCTGATCTCATCGGGGCTGCCGCAGTGGGCGACCGATCCCGGTTTATTCCGCGTATATGCCAAAGTGAAGATGGCCAAGATGAGCGGCCGCGACGGTTTAGCTGATTACTACTTCCTGGAAGACGTACCGCATGCCACCTACTTCAATCGCGACATGGCCTTGCACGCAGCCTACTGGCACGACAAGTTCGGCTTCAAGCACTCGCACGGCTGCGTCAACCTGCCGCCCGCCGATGCCGAATGGATATACAACTGGACGACGCCCGCCCCCGGCGACAGCAATTGGACGGTGGTGCCCGATCGCAAGAATAACGACATCGGCACGTGGGTGTGGGTGCACGAAGGCTAGATTAAACCGCGCAGCCGCGCAAAGTGGATGGCCTCGACGCGGCCATCTGCGCCGAGTTTGGAGAGGACATTCCCAACGTGGAAGGTCGCCGTCCGCTCGGTAATGCTGAGGCGGGCGGCGATCTCTTTATTGCGCAGACCTTCGGCCATCAACTTCAACACTTCTTCTTCACGCAGCGTCAGCGGCGGCATCGGCAGCAGATCGTTGCGCGGCACGGCGCGATGCGGCAGATCGAAGTCAAGGCCGTTCGATTCGCTGCTCTCCACGCGGGCGGCGTGCATCGCCGTCTCGATCAGCCGCTGCGCCACCGCGAGTTCGCGGGCCGCGTCAGGCCGATCGGGCAACAACCGGAGCGCCTGTTTGATGCGTTCCAGCGCGCGATTTAAGACCTCATCGACTGCTTCGTGCGTGATGTCGTCCATAATCAAAGACCTGTCAGGTGGCGCAATCGTTCGCCGTTATTTCAGCGCCGGCGGCGCCACCTGACAGGTCCGCTCCGTCCTACTTAACAAGCGCAAAGTTGAACAGCGGTGTGCCCACCTTGCCCATCAGGCTGATCCAGATCGGCAGCATCATCTCCGTGGCGCGCGCCGTGGTGATGTCGCCCCGATCGATCACCGATTTCCAGCCGAACCAGTCCTTCAAGATCGACGTGACCTGCGCCTTAGCGTCGGCATCATTGCCACTGACAAAGATGACGTGCTCGCCCGGCAGCAGCGCCGCGTTCACCATCAGGTTGCAATTGACCGTGTTCAGCGATTTGACGACTTTCACTTCAGGGAAGGCGCGTTGAATCTGTTCGCCCAGCGAATCGGTGTTGCAGACGCTCAACGACGGCGGCATACCGCGCGAGAAATCCAGCGGATTGGCAATGTCAATCAGCACTTTGCCTTTCAAATTGTCCGCGCCCGCCTGTTCCAACGCGGTCAACGCGCCTGACCCTGATGTGCAATTGAAGACGATCTCGCCAAACGCGGCCGCATCCGCAAACGTGCCCTGCGATGCGCCCGCCCCGCCGGCCTTGACCCACGCCACGGCCTTGTCGTTGTTGGCCGCACGCGCGCCCATCTTCACTTCATGACCCAGTTGCACCAACTTCGTGCCGATGGCGTTACCAACCATGCCCGTGCCCAAAACACCGATCTTCATAGCGGTTACTCCTTCTTCAAGATGGATTGTGATCAAGCTCGTCGCAGTGAGCTCAATTTTGTAGGGATGTACGGCCTGCCCGGCAGCGCTACCCGGCCAGCCCGACCAGCTGTGCGCTGGCAGCCCATAATCGCTCCTGCACCTGCTCGTCGTGTGCATAGGGCGCAACGTCAATCGGCTTGACTCCGTGGAACAGCTGCCCGCTCACGCCGTTGGCATTGGAAGCAGCCAGCTGAACCATCCCTTCAACAGCCCGAGCAGGCGTACTGCCGAAGCGGTTGAGCACGCCTGTGAACAAGCGCATCGGCGCGGGTGCTTCACGCATCAAGTTGGACCGCACGATGCCGGGATGATAAGCATTCGCGGTGACACCGGTCTTCTGCAAGCGTCGCGCTAGCGCGAACGAGAACAGCAAGTTACCCATCTTCGTCGCTCCGAACACGCGCAGCGCACTGAATTGTCGCTCGCCCTGAAGATCGTCGAAATTGAGCTGAACAGTCGAAGGCGCCGCGACGGTGAAGATGCTCGCAGGCGTACTGGCGCGCAATCGATCGAGCAGCAGATTCGTCAACAGGAACGGCGCGAGATGATTGACGGCGAACATCGTCTCAAGGCCGTCAGCCGTGACTGTACGGGTTGACTTCACTACAGCGGCGTTGTTGATCAGAACGTGCAACCGATCGTACTTGCGCTGGACTGCTTCGGCCAGTAATCGGATCGACGCTTGCGATGACAGATCGGCGATCAACACTTCGACGTGGCTGTTGCCCGTGGCTGTTTTGATCTCGGCCACGGTCGCGGTGCCCCGCGCCGGATCGCGCGCAACTGCGATCACCGTTGCCCCGCTCTTCGCCAACGCGAGCGCAGCGGCTTTGCCGATGCCCGACGTTGCGCCTGTAATCAGACAAACTTTATCACGCAGCTGATCAGCGGCTGTCGATTCCATGCGATCTCTCCTGCCGTGCCCGGGTCAATTCCTTCTCATCAATCATAACCCATTCTGCGCAAGTGTGGTGTGTAACGCATGGACGCACACGAGGCAAGAAGTCTTCACCTCTTGCCTCGTGCTTCTTGCATCTTGCCTGCTCTACAACGGCGTGGTTTCGCTCTTGATGGGTTTGGCCGGCTCCGGGTCCTGACCGTCGGCCAGCGCGCGCTTGAAGATGTGGAACGCCGCGCCCATCGGCTGATGCTGCACGGCCACCAGCTCCCAGCCCTGCACACCCAGGCCGTTCAAATAGCGGCGGCCAAACGCCGTCATCCGTTCGCCGTCCTGAATCGTCGTCTCTTCACCTTCTACTGAAACCCGTCCGCGAAAATCCGCGTACACCACTTTGTATTCAAATCGTTGTGCCATATTGATCTCCTCTCAGATCGGATTGTGATTGATGCGCATCGAACTGTGTTAAGCATACTCTCGATCGATCTTCAAAACACCGATCAACTGATCAGGCGAAACGGTGGATTGTCTACAGGCTGGCTACTGCGTAATCCGTACTGCGTAGTGCGTGTTACGTAGTATGCATTACGCATTAGGGCTTCGCCTCTTGCGGCGTCACGTGCAGCGTCAGCTTATCATTGCGGCGGATGATGCTGATTGGTGATCGCACGCCTACCTGTTGATCGGACAACAGGCGCTGAAGGGCATCCACCGTCTCGATCGGCTGGTCGGCAAACCCGATGATCACATCGCCTTCGATCAAGCCGGCGCGCTGCGCGGGACTCTGCGGTTCGATCGAAACAACCAGCACGCCGCGCTCGGCGGGTAGATCGTGAACACGCGCGATGCGGCGCAGAATCGGCGCGTCCTGCCCGCCCACGCCGATGTAACTGCGCTTGACGCGGCCACTCTTCAGCAAGTGGCTGGCGACGAATTTCGCCGTGTTGATGGCTAATGCAAAGCAGATCCCTTGCGCAGGCAAAATCACCGCCGTATTCACGCCGATCACTTCGCCCCGACTGTTTACTAGCGGCCCGCCGGAATTGCCCGGATTCAGGGCAGCATCCGTCTGGATGACATTATCGACCAATCGGCCGGAGTCCGTTCGCAGCGATCGACCGAGCGCGCTGACTACACCCGCGGTCACCGTCGTCTGAAAACCATATGGATTGCCAATCGCAATCGCCACCTGCCCCACGCGCACTTTGCTTGAATCACCCAACGCCGCCGCGATCAGACTCCCGCCGTCGATGCGGATCACCGCGAGATCCGTCGCCGGATCGTCACCCACCGGCTGCGCTTTGAATTCGCGGCCATCACTCAGCGTCACGTCCAGGCTGGCTGCGCCGTGCACCACGTGACTGTTGGTCAGGATAAAACCATCGGGTGTAAAGATGAACCCCGACCCTGTACCACCGCGCCGCTCGCTCGGAAAACGCGAGCGGCGCGCCGACTGGCCGTTCCCGTTCGCGCCACGGTTGACTTCGATGTTGACCACCGCCGGGCTGACCTGCTCCGCCACGCCGATCACGGCATTGGAATAGGCATCCAGCAAATCGACATCCGTCGTTCGCTCAAGTGTCTCGTTCATGATCGTTCCTCGTGCGATAAGCATACCCGCCCCGCGGCGCGCTCACACTGTCAGAATGATCAGGCCGATCGTCAATTTCGCACAGGCCACTTGGCACATCGTCATTGCGAGGCCCCGCTTTTAGGGCCGAAGCAATCTCCAAGCCAATCAAGAGATTGCTTCGCCGCCAGAGGCGGCTCGCAATGACAAATTCAGTGGAGCGAAACTGCCTCTTGACATCCATCCCGTTCTCGATTATATTAGTGTAAGAAATACACTAATTGCGCCAATCGAGCGCATCTTTCACCGCCCACATTAGTGTAATTCTCACACCAAGATCGAGGAGACCCGCCATGAACTGGAATACGACCTCAGCCGCCGACCGTCAACACTTCGATCCCGCCGAGGTCTTCGCTGCCGGTCTGACCGAGCATCACCTGGCCAACACCGCCTACCCGATCGGCCACGTGACCACCATGCGGCCCTATCGCGTGATGCGCCGTGACGCGGAGATGGATCGCGTGGCGGCGCTGGCCTGGGATGGGATCGATCAGCTGGGCTTGTACGTGCACGTACCCTTCTGCGAGAAACGCTGCTCGTTCTGCGAATACACCGTCGTCGATCCCAAAGACAACCAATCGGCAGAAGACACCTACTTCGATCTGCTGATGCGCGAGTTTGAACTGTGGGGCAGCGCCATCGACTCGACGCGCAAGACGCTGATTGGTTTCGACATCGGCGGCGGCACGCCCGCCCTGCCCAAAGTGTCCAACACCGCGCGCGTGATTGAAGCCGCGCACAAACACTTTCGATTCCAGCCGGGCATGCAGATCAGCATTGAGACGACGCCGCGCATTGCGGCGAACGAACCGCAGAAGATGCGCGATCTGAAGCAACTTGGCATCGAGCGCATCAGCATGGGCGTGCAGACCATTCAACCGAGTTTGCTTAAAGCGCTTGGCCGCACGGCGTCGGCCGCCGACATCAACATGGCCGCGCGCGATCACATTGGAGTGGCAGGCTTTGAGAAATTCAACGTCGATGTGATGTACGGCTTTGCGCGGCAATCGCTGCGGAGTTGGCAGGAGACGCTGCAACACGCCATCGATCTCGCCCCCGAATACATCACGCTGTATCGCATGCGGTACAAAGGCACGCGCATCGCCGCGCAGGCCGATCAAGTTACGCTCGATCAGATTCACGCGATGCAGACGCTGGCGAAGGATATGCTATACGCGGCCGGTTACGACGCGAATCCCGGCAAGAACACCTACAGCAAACTCGTCGGTGATCCGGGCACGAGCGATTATTTGACTGAGCGCGTGATCAACGGCACGCCGTATCTGGGGCTAGGCCTGGGCGCGCAGACGCTGTCGCATCACACGCTGTCCTATAACGCGGGTGCGGCGGGCAAAAACCTGGCGCTGTATCAGCAGAAGATCGAGGCGGGCCGCCTGCCGCTGCAAGACCTGTATCATCTCTCACGTGAGGCGGCGATGGGCAAGATGATCTCGGTGTCGTTTTACTTCGGCGAGATCAATCTGGCGGCGTTTGAACGCAAGTTTGGCATGTCGGTTGAAACAGCCTTTCCACATGAGGTGGCCTTTGTGATCGATCGTGGCTTGATGGAATACACCGACTCGACGCTGCGCTTAACTCCGCAAGGTGCGCAAGACTACAACGGCGTCATCGCGCTGTTCTATGCGCCTGCCGTGCAAGAGCATCTGCTCAAGCTCGTGCGCGGCGAACGCACCCGCCCGGTGCGCGGCTGGCGAAGACTCTGGCAGCCGGAATATGAAGCGCTGAAGTTGGCAACAGCTTAATTACGCATTACGCAGCACGCATTACTCAAAGCGTACTGCGTAATCTCGTACTGCGTACCCATGTTCGACTTCGCCAACATCCTCTTCGCCGGACCGTGCAACGCCCGTTGCCCGTACTGCATCGGCCGGCAGATCGATCCGCGCCTGAGTGTGAACAATCTGACCGAGTTCCCGCCGCGCAACCTCGATCGCTTTGTCGAAATGATCATCAAGCATGAGATCAGGCAGGTTGTCTTCACCGGCACCACCACTGATCCGCAGCTGTATCGGCATGAAGCGCGCCTGCTGGACTTCCTGCACAATCGATTGCCGGCTGACACACAATACGCGCTACATACCAATGCTCGATTGGCGCTAAAGAAACTCGGCACATTCAACCTGTACGATCGAGTCTGCATTTCATTGCCCACGTTCAACGCCGGGACCTACATGAAGATGATGGGCGTGCGCGGCGTGCCTGATCTGGCCGCGATTCTCGATCGGGCGCGGGTGCCGATCAAGGTCTCATGTCTCGTCAACGATGATAACGTCGCCGAAATACCGGAGTTTGTCGCGCACTGCCAGCTGCTAGGCCTGAGGCGTTTAGTCTTGCGGCAATTGTATGGTGAACGGGGCGAATGGCCCATTATCGAAGGGCTATCGCCCCGTGGCGAGTATCGCGGCAACCCGGTATATGACTATCACGGGCTGGAAATTACCCGGTGGGATTTCGATCACAGTGAAAGCACGTCGATCAATTTGTTCAGCAGCGGCGTAATCAGCGAGACATATTTGCTGGCAGAGACGCGGATCTGATGAGCAACGAGTGACGAGTGATGCGTGACAATGGTTGACGCTGGTTTGTTTTCCGTTTATAGTAACGGCGTTCACTCGTCACTCGCCATTAACCATGGACGCCCTGCCCGCACAACACCTCAGCCACTATCTGTCACCCGCGCAAGCGGAACTATTAACCGCGCCTGACGAGGCCGCCGTGCGGGCCGCTTTGCATACCGCCCTGACCCCGCTACTCGAAGTGGTCAGCACCTACCTGCCACGCTACGTCGTCCGTGCGGAGTTGCAGCACCTCGATCGCCCCACCGATCTGATCGGCGGCGAATTTTTGCGCGGCGCGCTGGCCTTTGCCGACATCAGTGGCTTCACGGCCCTGTCGGAAAAACTCAGCGTCATGGGGCGCGAGGGCGCCGAACAAGTCACCGACATCGTCAACCGCTACTTTCGCCGCATGCTGGGCATCGTCTTCGAGCATGGCGGCGACGTGTTCAAGTTTGGCGGCGACGCGCTGCTGATCTATTTCCCGGACGGCGGCGCATCCTACGGCGATGCGCATCAGCCCGGCGCAGTGGCGGCCCTGATCGCCAGTTGGCACATGCAGCAAGCCATGGCCGAACTGGCCGAAGTCAAAACCACGCTGGGCACCTTTCCGCTGCGCATGAAGATCGGCCTTAACGCCGGCGCGTTTTTTGCAGGCCGCCTGGGCACGCCCGATGATCGCCAATTCATGGTCGCGGGCGATAACGTCAATGCCACCGCGCGCGCCGAATCGCTGTCGATGGCGGGACAGATCCTCGTCACCCCGACCGTTTATGCGGCGCTGAACGGCCCTGCCTCGCCGTTTCAATTTGCGCCCGGCCCAAACGATCATTATCTGCTCACCGCGTTACGCGATCAGCCTGACATTGCGCCGCGACCATGGCCTAAGCCGTTGCTGCCATCCGACGTCGCGCTCGATTCGATCGTAACCGCGCTCGATCGATTGACACCGTTCCTGCCCACCGGACTGTTGCCGCGCCTGATCGGCGACCCGGCTCAACAGCATGCCGGCGGCGAGCATCGACTGGTGGGCACGCTGTTCTGCAACTTCTTCGGGGCGAGTGACCTCATCAGGCAGCCGGAGATCGATCGGGCGGACGAGATTGCCGTGCATCTCAATCGGTATCTGATCAAAATACACACCGCCATCGCGCAGTACGGCGGCGTGATCAGCAAGATCGATCTCTACGATCACGGCGACAAAATCATGGCGATCTTCGGCGCGCCGCTCGCGCACGAGAACGACGCCGAGCGGGCGCTGCGGGCCGGGCTGGGCATGCAGGCCGCCGTGCGCGAGGTCCTGCCGACGATGAAGATCGAGCAGTCGATTGGCGTCACCTTCGGCGTGGCCTTTGCGGGGCTGGTCGGCTCGGACGAACGCCGCGAATACACCGTCATGGGCGACGAGGTGAATCTGGCCGCGCGCCTGATGAGCGCCGCGCAGCCCGGCGAACTGCTGCTGTCCAACTCCATTCGCCGCAAAGTGACCGCGTTTTTTGACGTGGCCGATCGCGGCACGGTGAAGGTCAAGGGCAAGTCGCAGCCCATCCCAATTTTCTCGGTCGTCGGGCCGCGCGCACAGCCTGAACCGGTGCGCGGCATTCGTGGTTTGTCTTCGCCGCTGGTGGGCCGCGAAACCGAGTTGGCGACGCTGCGCGAAGTGGCCGCGCAAGTTCGATCGGGCACAGGCCAGATTCTGGTGATGACGGGCGATGCCGGTCTGGGCAAGAGCCGCCTCATCGACGAACTGCGCAAGCAGATCACCAGCGATTGTCTATGTCTGGAAAGCCATTGCCTGTCTTACACCCAGAACGTCAGTTATTTCGCGTTCACGGACATCGTGCGCAGTGCGCTGGGTGTCAGCGCCGGCGACAGCGAAGTGGAAGGCTGGGCCAGGCTGCGGCAGCGATTGGCTGAACTGCTGCCCGTTGACGCGAGCGATGACATCTTGCCGTATCTGGCCAGTTTCCTGAGCTGGCATTTGCCCCAGGCGCTGGCCGAGCGCGTGGCTTACCTTGAAGGCGAGGCGCTGCAACGGCAGGTCATTCGCGCCGTGGTCACGCTGCTGGAAGCGCTGGCCGCGCGTCAACGCCTGCTGCTGGTATTTGACGATCTACACTGGGCCGACTCGGCTTCGCTGGCGATGCTAGAACGCACGCTGACGCTGGTGGAGCGCGCGCCGATTTTGATCGCCCTGCTCTACCGGCCCGATCACACGCACGGCAGTTGGGCGCTGGGCGAAGCCGCCGCCCGCGCGTATCCGGCGCGCTGTGTGAGCGTGCGAGTGCCGCCGCTGGCTGTGTCGCGCGGCGAAGATCAGCAGTTGGTGCGCAACCTGTTGCAATGGGATCAACTGCCGATCGAATTGCCGCCGCTGATCGCGCGTGGTGAAGGCAATCCGTTTTATATTGAGGAGATCATCCGCGCCCTGATCGATGCGGGCGCGATCGTGTTCCAGGCAGATCGGTGGCGGCCCACCCGATCGCTCGGGCTGTCCACCGTGCCCGACTCGCTGCAAGGCATCATCATGGCCCGCATCGATCGCCTGATCGAAGACGCACGCCGCACGCTGCAACTCGCCTCGGTAGTGGGCCGCACGTTCCGCTATCTGGCGCTCAACTGGCTGGCCTCGGCCGCGGCGCAGACAGC
>JAUQXD010000522.1 GCA_030834835.1 Thermoflexales bacterium
CACAACCACCACGGGCAGACATGATCGTCCATCAGCAGCATTTGGCGCACCTTGTTTGGCATACTGACCTCGCTTACTGGGAATAACTCTCAAATATGCTTTGATCTTCAGGGCTGAGTTTGGCCAGCAATTTCGGTCCGAGTTGCGTGTAAACGCGCTGCGCGAACAACTCCATCCAGACAAATTGCCGCGCGATCAAGACCAGTTGGCGATTGCGGGTGACGGTCGCAGTCATGTCGCCCAGCGTGCTGGCGATCAAGGCTTCGACGCTATCGGTCACGACCACAATTGTGTCGGTCAGTTCCTGCGCCTCGCTTTCGCGCTGCGGATGGCGCACGGCCTGGCCTACCTCTAATTCGCCTTCACCCGTCAGCAGCGTGCCCAGCCGCAGGCCGCGCTTGCTGGCTGCCGAAATCTGCGGTCGCAGTGTTTCCAGCGCGGCATCATTGACCACCAGCCATACGTCTTGTTTGGCGCGGCGAATCATTTGCCCGGCATACGACAGAACCGAACTGCGGCCCGTCACCGACCAGACGTGATCTTCATCGGCGGCGGTGTGCAGCGCGCGTAAACCGTCGCGCAGATCGCTGATCAGATGCCGCTGTTCCTGATCGTAGCGATCGAGCAGCACATCCGGCGGCAGCGGCCGATACAGTGTCGATTTTTCTTCACCGGCAGTGGTCAGCACTGCGCCGCGCGCGTACAACCGCCCCAGCGATTCATACACCATCGAGCGCGGCACGCCCGATCGCTTGCTGACCTGATAGCCGTTGGCGGGATTGTCGCGCAGCAGCGCCATGTAGACTTTGGCTTCGTATTCGGTGAAGCCGATCGCGGTGAGGTTGCCCAAGAGTTCCATACGAACCTCGCTAGTAGTTTGATTCTTCCCTACTAGTTATAGTCCGAACAACTATCGATGGCGAGTAATGGGTGTCACAGTCGCGCGGGAGGAGTGTCACGCTAGGCGTTCCCTAGCGCAAATTCAACGGGGTACAGTAACAAAATGCCAGTGACTACGCGCGCGGACGACGCGCGATCAATCGGGGCAGCCGCCAGCCGCCTTCGCCGGCGATGCGGATGTCGCGCTGCTGAAAGAGCCACAACCCGATCGCGACAAAGATGATCGAGACGAGGATCAGGCCAAAGAATTTGCTTACATCGAAACTGGTGATGGCTTTACCGCCCTGATAGGCCGCGAGCGGCGACCACGCGGCGAGTCCGCGCAAATCTGAACTGATGGCCGACAGGGTGTCGACGAAGAAACTCGCCACCACGGCCAGGCCGCTGACCGAGGCGGCCAACCGGCGCGAGGGCAGGATCATGCTGAGCAACAGTGCGAGCGTGCCAAACCAGCCAAGCAGCGCAAACAGCGATACGAACGGCCGGAACGCTTCGAGACCAGTCAGGTTGAGACTCGATAGGCCGGTACCCAGCCACAGACCCATCCACGCCATCACCAGGATGCTGCCCAGCGCTGTCAAAAAGGCCAGCCAGCGCCCCAGGTACACGTGCGCACGGCGCACGGGCTGCGCCAGAATGAGATCGAGCGTGCCGTTCTCTTCATCGGTCGCGATCAGGCCGCTGCCAACGATGACGGCAAAGATGCCTAAAATCAGCGGCATAAACGTAAAGTAACGCGCATCCAGAAATCCAGCCGGGCTGAACACGGTATCCAGACTGCCGACCAGGGCCATGATTTCGCGCGGCAGCGTGTTCAGCAACTGCTCGAGCTGATCGCGCATCTGCAAGACGGTATCGTATAGCAGCGCGACGATGAGCCCGAACGCAGTCAGCGCCAGTCCCCAGCCGATGATTTGCCCGCGCAAACGCAGCAGCGTGTAACGCCAGATCGTCGTCATGCGTGCGCCTCGTCGTAATAGGCCAGGAAGATTTCTTCCAGCGAAGCCCGCTCGATTTCCAGATCGCCCACCGGACACGTCGCCAGCGTTTTGATCAGGCGATCCATTTCACCTGCAACGTGCAATTGGATGTGAGTACGGTTGTCATGTCCAATCAGCGTCACGCCCGGTAGCGCCGTGATGGCGGCGAGATCGATCGGTTGTTTGAAGCGCACGACAACGCGCCGCTGAGCGCGCTCGATCAATGCCTGTGTGTCTGCGACTTCGACGACTTCGCCCCGGCGGATGATGCCCACCCGATCGGCGATCGCTTCGACTTCGCTCAACACGTGCGATGAGAAGAAGACCGTTGCGCCGGCTTCGCGCGCCGCGCGGATGACATTCAGGACTTCGCGCTGCATCAGCGGATCGAGGCCGCTGGTCGGCTCGTCCAGCATCAGCAGTTCGGGTCGATGCATCAGTGCCTGAACCACGCCGACTTTTTGTTTGTTGCCCTTCGACAGGTTCTTAACCGGCAGTTGCAGATCAAGGCTGAAACGTTCGGCCAGTTCGCGCACGTAAGCCCAATCGAGCGAGTGACCGCGCAAAGCCCCGAAGAATTTTAGCGCCGCCTCGACGGTGAAACTATCGTCCACGCGCAATTCACCGGGCAGATAACCCGTGCGCGCCCGCACCGCCAGCGAATCACGTTGTGGATCGAGGCCGAGCACGCGCAGCTTGCCCGCATCGGGCCGGATCAGATCGAGCAGGCAGCGGATCGTCGTCGTCTTGCCGGAACCATTCGGCCCCAGAAAACCGAAGATTTCGCCGCGCCACACTTCCAGATCAACGCCGCGCAGCGCGCGAACTGATCCGTATGATTTGATCAGACCCTGTGTCAGGATAGCAGGAGTATCTGTCATGTCTTGGCCGCTTTAATGATCTGGCTGACGAGTTGCCCGCCGAGGATCGCCAGCCCGTCCGTCGAGAGGTAGTGCGGGGCGGTGGCCTCAAACAGCACACGCGCCTGTGCAGGAAAATCTTCGTCGCCGGCATACATGATCACGGCTAAGCGCAAGCGCGGGAGAATGCGAAACGCAAACGCGGCGTCGCCCAGCCCGATCGATTCACCGTGCAACTGCGAGGCCGCGCGCTTGAAAGCCTCAAGGTCGCCTTGCAGACCGCGGATCAATTCTTCGCCGCTGTAACCGCGAAACGCCTGCTCGTAGAACTGGCCGTCGGGCAGTTCGTGAAAACTGATCCAGTGCGCGAAGGGCGGTGTGCCATCGGCGGTGGCAAGATACATCAGGATGATGCTTTGGACGAAGGTGGGCGCTTCGTCGTCGGTGTCCGCGCGCCGCACGGTGAATGACTGATCGATCGTATACATGCGGCCCGCAAATTCCAGTCGATAGCGACCGTCGCCCTCAAACGTACAGCCGCTGCGTTCGACGATCTCCTCT
>JAUQXD010000523.1 GCA_030834835.1 Thermoflexales bacterium
AAGCGCAAGTAGTCGGGATCGTGCGTCCACTTCGATTCGATCTCCGCGTCTCGATCGGCGTCGGGCGCAGTCAGTTGGATGTGCTCACCTTCAAAAAATTGGAAGTCCATCGCCACCTCACTTTCTCAACGGCAGCCACAACACGGTTCATCACGCACTGCTGCTCATTGTTAATTGATCATTGTTCATTGCTCATTGCTCGAAGTCTCTTCTTGAGCCTTCGTCACATCCGGTGTGTTTACTCCGCCTGGTCCTCAGTGACCAATTTCTTGCCCGTCAGCGTGAGAAACACATCTTCCAGCGTCGGCACATGGCCGTTGTTCGAGATCAACCGTTTGAGATTTTCGGGCGTATCAAGCGCCACGATGTTCCCGCCGTCGATAATGGCGATGCGGTCGCACAGTTGATCGGCTTCCAACATATCATGCGTCGTCAAAACAATCGTCGTATCGTGCGTATCGCGCAGTTCGCGCACGAAGGTTTGTACTTCGCGCTTGCTGCGCGGATCGAGACCGGTGGTTGGCTCGTCGAGCAGCAGGACGATCGGTTTGGAGAGAAGCGCACGGGCGATGGCTACTTTTTGCTGCATACCGCGCGACATCTCTTCCATCGGCCGATAGATTGTCTTTTCCTTCAGCCCCAGCCGCGTGAGAATCGCCACAACCTGCCGACGCGCGTCTGCGGCGCTGACGCCATACAGGCGTGCGCCGTACAAGAGGTTTTCCATCGGAGACAACTTCTTGAAGAAGCTGGCCTCAACCGAAACGCGGTTGATCAAGCGCTGAACGGCCATCGGTTCTCTGGCAACGTCATGGCCGAAAACGGAAATCGCTCCGCCATCGGGGATTAACAGCGTCGCAATCAGGCGGATCAGCGTCGATTTGCCGCTGCCGTTCGGCCCCAGCACACCGAAGATTTCGCCGCGCTTCACCTGAAATGACACATGGTTGACGGCGATCGTCTGGGCGCGAGTAGTCGATCGGGGCGCGAGCGAGAAGCCCGACGCGCCGCCGAAGGTCTTAAGGGCCGATTGGATGTTCAAGGCGACTGAGTCTGCGCTCATGCTATCCTCCAAATGGGCGTGGCGAGTGCCGCCATACGGGTCAAGGGTCGATGTCACATTCGGGTTTAGGGTGGTCATGGTCATTCTCCAGATTAAGTTCAGTACAAACAAAAGGCCGTGGACACTATGCCCACGGCCTGCGGCGACAATCGCCGTTGTGAGAAATAAAAAGGCCGTGGGGGAGAGCACCCACGGCCTTGAGACAGTCAGTTCTGTCTACCGAGCAACAGGCGCACTCCGAGAAGGCAAAGCATCCGAAACGCCGCTGGCGATTCGGGTGCGGAACATGCCGTACGTGAAGGCGATGTTTACCATTGGGTGCGCTGTCCTTTCTAAAAATTTACTACCCCGGCATCTTACCACAAGTCGCGACGCGATGTCAAGCACTTTCAAAAATTTCACGCGACTCTGACCGATGTGTTGCAAGAATCCAACTCAACTGGGGGGTGCGGTGCAGTGACTTGATCCAGCCAGCACAAGTAGGCAAACGCCTGCTCGTTAGAAGTCCCGCACATCTCTA
>JAUQXD010000524.1 GCA_030834835.1 Thermoflexales bacterium
CCAGCGAGCGCTGCACGATCTGCGTACCGCCGGGATTGTCGAGAAAGATCGCGCCGGAGGCCAGCGCCGGGAATTGCGCTCGAATCTGGTTCTGGTCGAACATGCGGTTTTGTCCTTTTACAAAATGAAAATGATCCACGAATCTACACGAATTCACCCCAATTAGTGAAGATTCGTGTTGATTCGTGGATCAAATTCTTTAGAGCAACTCAAATTTCGCCCGTGCGCGAATATCCCGCGACGACGAACCAATCAACACTTCAAACTCGCCCGGCTCCGCCACCCACTGCTTACGATCGGGATTGTAGAATGACAGGGCACGCTCGTTCAACTCAAACTCAATCGTCTTCGCTTCGCCTGGGTGTAATGCCACTTTGGCAAAACCCTTCAGTTCTTTCACAGGCCGTTGCAGCGACGACTGCGCGTCGTGCACATACACTTGCACAGTTTCTTGTCCGGCCATTGCGCCTGCGTTCTTAACCGTCACCGCGACTTTCGCGATCGCGCCGCGCTTGACTTGCGAAGTCACTTTCAGGTCGCTGTATTCAAACGCCGCGTACGACAGGCCATGCCCAAACGCAAACAGCGGCTCGACTTCACGATTGTCGTAGTGGCGATAGCCGACAAAAATGCCTTCGCCATAAACCACGCTGCGTCCGCCCGGATAGTTGTTGTACGCGGGCGTGTCCTTCAACGACTTCGGCCACGTCGCCGTCAATTTGCCCGACGGATTCACGGTGCCACACAGGATGTCCGTTAATGCTTCCGCGCCCACCATGCCCGGATAATGCGCCAGCACGATGGCAGCCACGTCGTCGGCCCACGGCATCGTCACCGGCGAACCCACATTCAACACGACCACCGTCTTCGGATTCACCTTTGCCACTGCCGCGATCAATTCGTTTTGCTGGCCCGTCAAATCCATGTGCGGTCGATCGACGCCTTCCGTCTCGAAGTTTTCGGGATAGCCTGCGTAGATAATCGCCACATCCGATCGCGCCGCGAGTTCCGTCGCTTGCTGAATGCGGTTGTCGGGATCGGGCCGATAGGCCATGCCCACCCGAACGTGCCCAAAGACCAGCTCATCGGCCTTCTTCATTTCGACCCTGAAATCATAATCTTTTCCGGCTTCTAGATCGATTGTCACAGCCGGCTGGCCGTTCGCCACGATCACGCGCCCGTCGAGCACAACTTGTGCTTCGCACGAAGCGCTGATGGCAAACGCATACCGTCCCGATTGCGCCACAGTGATCGTCTTCGACCAGCGCGCCGAATACTGCATCGACGTGACTTCCGGCGCGGGCGTAGCGAACCACCAGCCCTGATTCAACGCTGGATCGATGCGCGTCGCCGCCGGTTCGCCCGTCAACGTCGGATTGTTGAAGAACTCAGCCTTGAATTCGCCCCGCATCGTCGGGAGTTCGACGTAGTTATCGCAGCCTTCGGCATAGACGATCTCAACCTGATCGCCGAGTTTCGCTTTCAACGCCGACAGCGGATCGATCACCTGTGCCGGCTCGACGCGCGAACTGCCACCGCCGCTGATCTGCCACCCGATCACACTCGGCCCGATCGCGGCGATGGTCTTGATCGTGCCGGGCTGGATCGGCAGTGTGGCCCGCTCGTTCTTCAACAGCACGATCGCTTCCGTGGCAACTTCGCGCGCCAGTTGCCGATGCTCGATCGTGTTCACCGACCCCGCGATTTGTTGGCCATCGAACTTGCCCGTACGCGCGATCAACGTCAACACGCGGCGCACCGCTTCATCAACGGTCTCTTCTTCGATCTGCCAACGCTGCACGGCATCGGCCAGCAGTTGGCCGTAGTACTTGGCCGGCCCGGGCATCTCCAGATCGAGCCCGCCCTGCACCGATTCGAAGATGGTGTGGTTCGCCATCCAGTCGGACACGACCAGGCCGTCGAAGCCCCACTCGCCGCGCAAGATGTCGTTCAGCAAATAGTTGTGCTGGCTGGCATACGTGCCGTTGATGCGATTGTACGAGCACATCACCGTCCACGGCTGCGCCTCTTTGACCACCGTCTCAAACTGCGCTAAATAAATCTCGCGCAAGGTGCGGTCATCAACAATGGAGTTGCCGCGATCGCGTTCGAACTCTTGATTATTGCAGGCAAAGTGTTTGAGCGATGCGGCCACGCCCTGACTCTGCAAGCCCTTCACCCACGCCGTGCCGATGCGGCCCGCCAGATACGGATCCTCGCTGTATGCCTCGAAGTTACGCCCGGCCAGCGGATGCCGCACGATGTTGACGCACGGGCCAAGCAGCACGTCGCAGCCCATCGCGCGCGTCTCTTCGGCCAACGCGGCAGCGGCCTGTTCAATCAATTCAGGATTCCACGTCGAAGCCATCGACACGCCGGTAGGGAACGCCGTGGTCGGGCCGACAGGCCGTTCTGCTTCATGTCGAGTCGCGCGCACGCCGTGCGGACCGTCCGTCATCGTGATCGATGGAATGCCTACCCGTTCGATCGGCACGGTGCGCCAGATGTCCAGCCCCGACAACAGCGCCGCCTTCTCTTTTAGCGTCAATTGCGACAACAACTCTTCGATGCGTTGCTCATTCAGCATGATAATTTCCTTTCAGAAAGTAAACCACAGAGGCACGGAGACAATTAAACTCCGTGCCTCTGTGGTTAAGATGCTTCGATAAACCGCCGATACAACTTGACTGTGTTGCGCGCCGGATCACGATAGAATTCATCCGGCGACATGGGCAGCTCAA
>JAUQXD010000525.1 GCA_030834835.1 Thermoflexales bacterium
CCCTTCTCATCGCTGCGCGCCACTGGCATGCCGCTGTCGCCCAGCGGGCTGAAGAACGACGTCAGGACGATGCCCTTGCCCAGCATCTCCTGCACCGCCGGCGCCACCGTCTCATAGTCCCAGATATGCAGCGTCGCCGCATCGATGCCCTGGGCCATGATCTGATCCACGTTCGCCGTCATCGTCGCCGAATCCGACTTGCCGTCGAAAATAAACACCTCCGCACCGTACTTCTCTTTCGCATACTTCTGCGCGGCAGTCGCCTGACCCTGGTGGAACACGTTCGTCAAGTCAGACACAAAGAACGCAATCTTCTTCGGCTTGTCCGTCGCCGGCTTGTAGTCCGACGACCCTGAGGCCGCGGCCGGCGCTTGAGTCGGTTGAACCGCCGGAGCCTGGGTCGGCTGCGCAGCCGGGGCCTGAGTTGGCGGAACCGGCGTCGCGGCAGGCGCACAGGCAGATATAATCAGGCTGGCGAGTACCAGCATTGCCAGGACAGTGAACAGATTCTTCTTCATGGTAGGTTTCTCCTCTTTCCTCAAGGGATTTGCTGTTAGAGACGGACTCGACACGCTGTTTGGTCTGGCTCAATTTCGCTTTCAGTCCTAAGAAACCTCCTTACTAACCCGGGCCGATGTTGTTGTCCGGGCCAACAATCTCCCTTGACCGAAAGAGGGTCAGGTCAAACAGCCAAGCACCGTGCGACCGTAAGCTACACAGCCCGCGGGGCTTAGCTGTTTCAAGAGGATTTCCCACAAGTCAGAACCCGCTAATATCCTGCGCCAACCCGAACACCAGCATCTCGGAGACACAGCCACCTCTGGTAAGCGCGCAAGTCTGGTACACCATGTCGGCGAAATGTTCGGGGCGAACAGCCAGGGACTCATCCCACTCGAATGGGGTAACACCGGCCGCCGCCGCCTGGAAGCCGGTGTTGGATCCGCCCGGCACGAGGAGTGTGACGGCGATGCCATGCGGCCGCAGGTCCGTGTAGAGGCACTTGGTGAAGGCATTGACGGCGGCCTTGGCGGCGGAGTAAACCGACCACCCCGGCCACGAGCGACGATCGCACACACTCGATACATTGATGATCTTGCCGTAGCCCTGTTGCTTAAATTGGGGTGTGAAAGTCCGGCAGCTCATGATCGTGCTTGTAAGGTTCAGATCGATGATGCGACGGTTAATGGCATCATCCATCTCTTCGATAGGTGCCACTTTGAGCGCACCGCCCGCGTAATTGATGAGGAAATCGACCTTGCCGAATGCATCAAGCGTTTCCTTGAGGGCGCGCTCAAAGGTCTCTGTCCTGGTCACATCGCCCACAAACGCCACGACCTTCGATCCGGCCGCCCGGCAGACGTCGGCGGTGGCTTTGAGAGCCGCCTCGTTGATGTCGATCAAGACGAGGCCCACCTGATCCACCGTGGCGAATAGCTCCGCCGTGGCCTTGGCGAATCCGGAGCCGACGCCGGTGATAACGGCCACCTTTCCCTTCAAAGACTCAGCCATGAACCGACCTCCTTTTTGTTTTGTGGTGTTTGACTTTATTTGCTTTGCAACTGAGTCAACAGTTTGCCCAGTTCTTCATCCTCAATGGCATAACAATGTTCTGGCCCTGGGTACTGCCCGTGCTCCACTTCCGTCCGAAACCGGGTCAATGCCGCCACAATAATGTCAGTCAGATCCAGATAGACTTTGAGGAAACGCGGCGACATCTCTTTGAACATGCCCAGCATGTCCTGTGTCACCAACGCTTGACCATCACACCCCGGTCCCGCCCCAATCCCGATCGTGGGAATTTCCAGACTCCGCGTGATGATATCCCCCAATCGATCGGGGATACACTCTAAGATCAACGCGAAGGCACCCGCGTTCGCCAGCGCTACAGCATCGGCCACGACCGCAGCCGCACTCGCCGCCGTCCGGCCCTGGGTCTGAATCGTCCCGGTGCGAACGATCTTCTGCTTGGTAATCCCCAGGTGACCCAGCACCGGCACACCGGCGTGTACCAACGCCTTTACTTTAGGCGCATCGGCGGCCGCCCCTTCTACGTGGACGCCATCGGCGTGCCCTTCCTTCATCAACCGCACGCCGGTCGCAACGGCTTGATCCACTGTCTCATACGACCCAAACGGCAACGTGGTCACCACCATGGCGTTGCCCGCGCCGTTGACCACCGCTTGCGTGTGGTAGATCATCTCCTCCACGCTCACCGACACCGCTTCTGATCGGCCCAGACCTACCGTGCCTACGGCATCACTGACCAGCACCACGTCTATCCCGGCGACATTAATGAATTTCGCCATCGGAAAATCGTAGGCCGTTAACAGCGTGATCTTCTCGTGGCTGCGTTTCTTCCGTTGCAGCCGCGCTACCGTCATCTTGGCCGGCTCGCTCATCCCCGGCCGCCTTTCACGCAGCCGCTGCCGGCGGCAGCAGTGCTTCCAATCCGATATGCGGCCCCGGAATCATGCGCACTGACACCACGTCGCCTATCCGCCCTGCTGCCTCGCGGCCCGCTGCCAGCGCAGTCTTCACCGCGCCGACATCGCCGCGCACCATCACGGACACATAGCCGCCGCCAATCGCCCGCTTGGACAGCAAGGTCACATTCGCGGCTTTCACCATCGCGTCGGCGGCTTCAATACTTGCGACCAGTCCGCGCGTTTCGATCATGCCCAGCGCCTCGGTACCAATTACGTCTGCCGTGTCTTGAGCCATGTTTCATTCTCCAGAAAGGTTGAATTAACTCTTGCGATACATCATTTGACCGTCATGCCGCAGCGAGTCCAATATTGCGATGATCACCGCGTCCACGGGCCGATT
>JAUQXD010000526.1 GCA_030834835.1 Thermoflexales bacterium
GCGTCGAGGTCAATGTCCAGTACGCGATCAGCGCGATGACGAAGCTGTCCGTCAACGCAAAGACGAACAGACCCGCCACCATCGCAAGGTTGAGATTCAACATCGCGCGCGCGATGACGCCGTGATTACTGGTATCGACGCGCCGACGCGCTACTTCCGTCAGGCCGATGCCCAACAGCATACTAACGCCCCGGATGATACCGAACCACGTCACGGACGCGAGATTACCGATCGTGGGCAGCGTGATTGTTTGTAGGAAGTGGGGCGTCCATAACCGATCAAGCCCCTCGCTATACAGGCCAAACACCAGCCCGATTGTGAGGATGTTGATCAATGTCGGTTTGCCGCGCACCAGCCGCACCCCGCTTTTGAACGTGTGTGCCATCGATTGGAACGTCGTCCGATCGCCGCGCGGCGCGGGCTTGAAGCCCGTCTCCGGCATGATCACGATCAGTACCACGCCCAGCACGATCAGCGACAGGCCGCCCAGCACGATCGGTAGATTGATTGACGCGTTGCCGATCAGTGTACCGATCACGAGGCCCAACAGTGCTCCAATCGTCCCGATCTGTCCAGCGCGCAGAAACGCCTGCCCTGCGAGCTCTTCGCCGATCTCGTCGGCGATCCACGCCTGACTCGCGCCACTCGTAAACGTGTAACCCAGACCCAGGAGCCCTTGCGCCAGCAGCATTGCTGTGAACTGCGGGATAGAGCCTTCGATTACGAAGGCGACGCCCATGACAAACATGCCGATGATGATCGACAGGCGACGACTGATCACATCGGCCACGACGCCGGTAGCCACTTCAAACACAAACGCCGCTACTTCCAGCGTCGTGCCCACCAGCACCAGTTGCAGTGGATTCAAGCCCACTGTCGTCACTTGATACACCATGTTAACGGTGAAGACCATCGAGGAAAACAGCGACGACGCGAACTCCATGCCGAGGTATACGCCGTACGCCGTGCGTTTAGTTTTGAATCGCGAGAACATGCGCTCTCCTTGAGGTTGGAAGTTAGAAATTGGAAGTTGGAGTGTAGTCCTCTGGTCGCGCGATCACCCTCCAACCTCCAATCTCCAAACTCTAATGATCAAAGTAGTCCCTCATCCCGAGGAAACTCTCATATCGACGTTGCGACATCTGTCCATTGTCCACGGCGCGCTTGATGGCGCAGCCCGGTTCGCGTTCGTGCGTGCAGTCCAGCCCAAATTTGCATTGCCCGATGAAGGGCCGCATCTCCGGCAGCAACTGCGCGAAGTCACCAGGCTCGTCGTCCCACAACTTGAAGCGGCGCTGCCCCGGTGTATCGATCACGCTGCCGCCGAACTCCAAATCGAACATCTCCAGATGCGTCGTCGTGTGGCGGCCTTCGCTGTTGAACGCGTTGACCTCGTTGACGCGCAGCCCCAGCCCGGGTTGAATCGCATTGAGCAAACTGGTCTTGCCCACACCCGATTT
>JAUQXD010000527.1 GCA_030834835.1 Thermoflexales bacterium
GATCACGCGCGAGATGGTGCGCACCATGAAGTCGCGCAGCGTCATCATGGACCTGTCGATCGATCAGGGCGGCTGTGTGGAAACCAGCCGGCCGACGACGCATCGCGTCCCGACGTTCATCGAAGAGAACGTGATTCATTATTGTGTGCCGAACATGACCTCGGTTGTGGCGCGCACCTCCACGCACGCTTTCAACAACGCGGCCTGGCCGTACATTCAGGCCGTGGTGCGCAAGGGCGCGGAAGCCGCCATCGCCGAAGATGCCTCGCTGGCGCGCGGCGTCAATACCCGCCGGGGTGAAATTGTCAGCCCGGCGCTGCACGTCAATTCCCTGTAAGCGAGCGAGGTTAATCATGGCAGGTTGGACGAAACTTTATCAAGAACGCACGACGACACCCGAACAGGCCGTGCGCTCGATTAAATCCGGGCAACGCGTGTTCCTGACCGGCAACTGTTCAGTGCCGCAAAAAGTGATGAAGGCGCTGGTGGAGTACGCGCCGGAAGTGCACGATGTCGAGATTTGCCAGGTGTTGACGGTCGGCGATGCGGCCTATGTCCAGCCGGGCATGGAGCAGCATTTGCGCGTTAACACGCTGTTCATCAGCGATAACGTGCGCGCTGCCGTCAACGCTGGCCGCGCCGATTTCACGCCGATGTTTCTCTCGGAGATTCCCAACGCTTTCCGCAAGGAATTGCCGATCGATGTGGCGCTGATTCACGTCAGCCCGCCCGACGAGCACGGTTATTGTTCGTTTGGCATCGAAGTCGGCGTGACGAAGACCGCCGCGCAAGTCGCCAGAACGGTCATTGCGGAAGTGAATCAGCAGATGCCGCGCACGCTGGGCGATTCGTTTATTCACGTCTCCAAACTCACGCACATCATCCCGGTTGACTACAAACTGCCGGAAATCCAAATGGGCAGCACGTCCGAGGTGGCGGGCCAGATCGCTAAACATATCGCGGCGTTGATTCCCGACGGCGCAACATTGCAAACCGGCATCGGCGCGATTCCCGATGCGGTATTGAAAGAATTAACCTCGCACAAAGACCTGGGCGTGCACACCGAGTTGTTCGCCGACGGCGTGATCGATCTGGTGGAGCGCGGCGTGATCAACGGCGAGCGCAAGAGCCTGCATCCCGGCAAGATGGTGGCCGGGTTCATGCTGGGCACGCAGCGCCTGTACGACTTCATCGACGACAACCCGATCGTGGAACTGCACCCGACCGAGTACATCAACGATCCGTTTGTCATCGCGCAGAACGATCGGATGGTGGCGATCAACAGTGCGATCGAAGTCGATCTGACCGGGCAGGTGTGCGCGGACTCGATCGGCCCGCGCTTCTACAGCGGCGTGGGCGGGCAGGTGGACTTCATCTACGGCGCATCGCGCAGCAATGGCGGCATCCCCATCATTGCGCTGCCATCCGCGGCGATGATCAAAGGCGTCAACACCAGTAAGATCGCGGCGATGTTGAAGCACGGCGCGGGCGTGGTGACGACGCGCAATCACGTGCGCTACATCGTGACGGAGTACGGCGTGGCCGAGTTGTACGGCAAGACCATCCGACAGCGGGCGCGGGCACTCATCAACATCGCGCATCCCGAGTTCCGTGAAGATCTGGAGCGGCAGGCGCGGGAATTGAAGTTCTTGTAAGGGTAAATTGGGAACTGGTAGATTGGTAGATTAGTGGAGCACCACGACCAATCTACTGATTTACCAATCTACCAAGTAACCAGTTGACCAATTGCCCACTTGCCTTTACAATCGCTGCCACGGGCCGGTGGCGAAATGGCAGCCGCAGGAGACTTAAAATCTCCCGTTCGAGAGAACGTGAAGGTTCGA
>JAUQXD010000528.1 GCA_030834835.1 Thermoflexales bacterium
CGTGCCGCGGCGACGCGCTTCTTCATCAGACAGCGTCACACTCTCGATACCGCCCACCAGATCGGACAACGTCGGATTCAGCAGCAGATTATCGAGGGTGTTGCCGTGCGCCGTCCCGATCAGCTGCACGCCGCGCTCGGCGATTGTGCGGGCAGCCTCGGCTTCCAGTTCGCGGCCGATCTCGTCGATGACGATCACTTCGGGGTTGTGGTTTTCCACCGCTTCGATCATCACCTCGTGCTGCAGGGTCGGCAGCCGCACCTGCATGCGGCGCGCGCGCCCCACGGCGGGATGCGGAATATCGCCATCGCCGCCGATCTCGTTCGAGGTGTCGACGATGACCACGCGCTTGCGCGATCGTTCCGGCGCGTGGCCGTCCGCCAGAATGCGGGCCACTTCGCGCAGCATGGTCGTCTTGCCCACGCCGGGCCGCCCCAGGATGAGAATGCTCTTGCCCGAAGCCACGATGTCTTCGATGATGTCGATGGTGCCATACACGGCGCGGCCCACGCGGCACGTCAGGCCCACGATGTGTCCGCGCCGGTTGCGGATGGCGCTGATGCGGTGCAGGGTGCGCTCCATGCCGGCGCGATTGTCCGCATCGAATTCACCGATGCGGGCGACCACCAGATCGATGTCGGCCTGCGTCACCTCTTGATCGCTGAGCGTCAACTCGTGCGTGGTGTAGCGCGCCTCGGGCTTGCGGCCCAGGTCCAGCACGATCTCCAGCAGGTTGCCGTTCTCATTGGCGTGGCGCACCGCATCCACTACATTGGATGGCAAAACATTAAACAGGATATCCAGATCGTCGGTAATGTATTGTTGAGGCATGTCCATAACTCACGTAAGATTCCGCGCACCGTTCAGGGCCGGCGGGGCGCGGTCTGCGCCGTCACGCGGGCATGGCTTTCCACCGCGTGCACATTCACCGGCTCCGGTTCGCCGATCAAATTGACTAGGTGTTTCGCCAGCACGGCCGAGGCGCCAGACGCTTCGAAGCCCAGCGCTTCCAGCGGGCGTTGCAGCCATTCCTGGTACCGCCGCACACAGCAGTAAATGGGCGCGTTCCAGTTGGGGCCAAACAGGCTCAAGCCGTACTCGATGATCTGAACCGCCCTGGCTTCTGCGCGCGGATGGACGAACACATTAAACCAGGCGCCATCCGGCCCGCGCCGAACCTGCAAATAGGCCACGATTTCCAGTTGATCTTCCAGTACATAGCAGCGCACCGCCCCGGTTCGATACATGCGCGGCAGCCCCTCGGCCAGCTGCGCCAGGCGCGGCACGGTGTTCGCGTACAGCTGCTGCACGCCCCACTGATCGCGCGGCTCGCATGGTCGCATAATCGGGTCGGCCGGGATCGTCAGTCGAGTGCGCACCAGCCGCAGAATATCCTGCCGCAGATAGATCGCGTAGCCCGCACGCTGCAGCACTTCGATCGCCGCACTCTCCTCCGGCGCTTCGGCGATGACGTGCTGCACACCCAGCTTGCCCGACTGCGCCGCGACATGATCGAGCAAGCGTCCCCAGACTTCCGCGGTATGATGATTGGCCGCCAGCGTCGGCGCGACATAGGTGATGACGGCGTATTTCCGATCGCCCCGATCGCGCACCTGGATCAGGCCGCTGAGTTTCTCGGCTTCGCCGCCTTCCCGCAGCACATAACTGCGCACACCCTGCGTATTCAGGGAGAAGAATCCGGCCAGCGCTGATTGCAGCGGGCGCGGCCGGCGCGTAAGGGCCAGTTCGGCAAACAGGGGAACGCCCTGATGCTCAATTTGAGCCACCAGCGGCAGATCGCGGAGATCGAACGGTCGGATCATAGTAATGCGGTACTGCGTATTGCGTGATATTCTGCGCCGACTACGAGTTACGCAGTACGCAGGCCTGCTTTAGCCATCTGCAGAAAATACCGGTGAAAACGATCGTCGCTCGAGAGCTCAGGATGAAACGAGGTCACGAGCAGGTTGCCCTGGCGCGCGGCCACAATCACGTCCCGATGGTTCTTCTCGGCCCGCGCGAGCACCTCAACGCCTTTGCCCACCGCCTCGATCAACGGCGCGCGGATAAAGATGGCGTGAAACGGCTGGTCGCCATCGACGCCCTTGATGCTAAGGTTGGCCTCAAATGAATCGACCTGCCGGCCGAAGGCGTTGCGCTCAACGGTCACGTCCATCAACCCCAGCAGCGGCTGATCGCGGCCTACGTCTTTGGCCATGAAGATCAGACCCGCGCACGTCCCCCACATGGCCTTCCCGGTGCGCGCCATCTCGCGCAGCGGCTCCATCAGCTGATAGTGCACCGCCAGCTTGCCGATCGTCGTCGATTCGCCGCCGGGGATGATGAGGCCGTCGAGACCATCCAGGTCCCTGGGCAAACGCACTTCAACCGCTTCCGCCCCCAACCGCGCCAACACCTGCTCGTGCTCGATAAACGCACCCTGCAACGCCAAAACACCAATTCTCATGATTATTCCAACATCAACCGCATTTCATTTGTCGGCACAAAGCCGAGTTGTTCGTACAGCCCGCGCCCCTGCTCGCTCGCATGCAGTGTCAAACGTGGCAGGCCGCGTGCGCGGCATTCGGCCATCATTGCGTTGAGGATCTGCCGCGCCAGCCCCAACCGACGATAGACCGGATCGGTGTACACACTGTGCACGTAGGCCAGCACCGCCTGTTTGCCGTCGGGCCGCGGGAGCCAATCGGTGTACAAGATCGCGCCGCTGGCCGCTGCTCGTTCACCATCGACAACGATCCACGCTTGCATCCGCCCATCGATCAGACTGGCCCGCGCATACGAGGCATACGTCGCGTCCATCGCATCCAGCCCGCGCGGATCAAGCGTGCCGCCCTTCAGCGCCTCCATATCGACAAACATCCCGCGCCGATGCTTCACCAGCGTCGGGATGTCGTCGAGCGTGGCTAAACGCAGCTTCAAAGCGTCAGACATTTTGGCTCTCGTGATGCGTGGTGCGTGTTGCGTGAATCAATCGACACGCACCACGAACCACGTAACACGTTCTTACCACCCGCGCGGCGCGAGTCGTTCGGCTTCGGTCAAGGATTGAACCGTGCGGCCCACCATTGGCTCGCCCAGGTTCTTGCTGACTTCAGCGATGATGCTGGCGTCGCGGAAGTGCGTCGTCGCTTTGACGATGGCCTGCGCGCGATGCGCCGGATTGCCGCTTTTGAAGATGCCCGACCCGACGAACACACCATCGACGCCCAGCTGCATCATCAACGCGGCATCGGCAGGTGTGGCGATGCCGCCGGCCGCGAAGTTGACCACCGGCAGGCGGCCCAACTCGCGCGTTTCTAGCACGAGTTCGTACGGCGCGCCGATCTCTTTGGCGAAGGCCATCACTTCTTCCATGGGCATGTTTTGCAGCTTGCGGATTTCGCCATAGACCGATCGGGCGTGGCGGACCGCTTCAACTATATCCCCCGTGCCCGCTTCGCCCTTGGTGCGCATCATCGCCGCGCCTTCGCCGATACGGCGTAAAGCCTCGCCCAGATTGCGGCAGCCGCACACGAATGGCACTTTGAAGTCGTGCTTGTAAATGTGATGCGCCTCGTCGGCGGGCGTCAGCACTTCGCTCTCGTCGATGAAGTCAACGCCCAGCGATTCCAGCACTTGCGCTTCCACAAAGTGACCGATGCGGCATTTGGCCATCACCGGAATCGTCACCGCGTCCATGATCTTCAAGATCAATTCGGGGTCGCTCATGCGGGCTACGCCGCCCTGCGCGCGGATGTCGGCGGGCACGCGCTCCAGCGCCATCACCGCGCACGCTCCGGCTTCTTCCGCGATCCTGGCCTGCTCGGCGGTGACCACGTCCATGATGACGCCGCCCTTGAGCATCTGCGCCAAACCGCGCTTAATGACAACCGTTCCTACATCTTTCTGCATGTTCAGCCTCCGAGAACGGGCCCTAGCATCGCCCGTACTATACTGAAACAATTCTACCACGAATGACCCGCCTGGTAGGTCGGAAACCTGTAGTCAGACTGAGAGACATCTGCTGTAAAGTGGCACCCAGCACTTGATTTGGTACCTGGTTATTCGATATGCTATTATTCCGTCGCTGGACCGTTTATACTTTACCTGGAGAAAAGAACATGCATCGGCCCCAACAACCTGACTTTCGGTCGACTATCATCACTGTGGCAGTGGTTACTATAGCCTCTGGATTGATGTTGGCTGTGACGATGTACTTTAGCAAGGGGGTGCAAGCAAAAATGCCCAGCGCGGATCGCGTGCTAAATGTCGACACCGGCATTTGGTATCCGACTATTCAAGCAGCAATTGATGCGCCGCCAACAACCCACGGTCATACCTTGAGCTTGACTCAAGGGATCTATCTGGAAAACATCGTTATCTCAAAAAGTTTAACCTTAACAGCCTCAGATCCGTTGTCGACCGTCCTGGATGGCAATAATCTCGGGCGTGTGGTCTCTATCACACCGGGCGTTAGCGTCAGTATTGCGAGTGTGACAGTTCAAAATGGACAGGTAATTGATGGCAGCAACGGGGGCGGCATTAGTAATCAAGGTGTTCTCACCTTAACAAATAGCTATGTGATGCACAACTGGATTAGTTTTTTCGACAGCATTCCGGGCGGTGGTGGAATATACAATACAGGAACACTGAACGTTGTCAGCTGCACTATCAGCCATAATAGTGCCACGGGGATTGACGAGGTGGGGCTGGGCATCGCCAATATTGGCGTGCTAAGAATCAGCGACAGCGTGCTAAGCCAGAATTACAACTACGTATCTCCACCACCCGGCAGTGCCCTCTATAACGTGGGCGAAGTGTCACTACACAATGTGACAATATCTCAAACCACGGGTGCTGGTATTCATAATCGGGCAGGCGGTTTGCTCAGCCTGTCAAACAGCGTTGTCAGCCACAATTCCGGCAACTTGACAGGCGGCATCTACAATAATGGCCTCATGACCGTCACTGCGAGCCTGGTAACAGCCAATTCTACGGGGATTGTGGGCATTACGGCATATAGAGAAGCTGGCGGCATCTTCAACAACAATACATTGACTGTATTGAACAGTGCCATTAGCGAGAATAAATCCTGCGAAGCTGGTAGTGGGGTCTACAATGTTGGCAGCTTGCGGATGGACGGCAGCACGGTGTCTGACAACAAGCACTTCTGTATACCTGCTGTTGGAGGGGCCGGGATTACTAATGATGGCACGCTGTCAGTCACAAACAGCACGTTGAGTCGAAATACATCTAACGCTGGCGGCGGTTTGTTGGCGCACGCGGGAATAGTTGAATTGAACAACGTCACAATCGCTGATAATGTTGCCCAACAGGCCGGTGGCGGAATTTCTCATATCACCGGGACGTTGCTGATACAAAACACTATCATCGCCAGAAATGCCGGTGGAGTTGCGCCAGATTGTGCCGGATCGCTCTCTTCGTTGGGGAACAACCTTGTTGGAAATAGCGACGGCTGCACGTTTGTGCCAGAATCTAGTGACATTGTTGGAACAGGCGCTCAGCCAATTAACGCGTTGCTCGGGCCTTTAGGCAATTTCGGAGGTTACAACTTAACTATTGGGCTAATTCCGGGAAGTCCGGCAATCGATGCAGGCAATCCAGCAACATGCCCCAGTGTTGATCAACGGGGGTTCGCACGCCAGGGAACATGCGACATTGGCGCCTATGAATTCGGCGTTGGCCCGGGCGTGAAGCTTGGATACATGCCTCTGATACGCAAGTAGGTCTTTCAAGGGAATTCATTGGCGCACGGCAAAGGGCATACCGTTTCATTCCCTTTGCCGTGTTTTCGTCTATGCCGTTATCGTCACTCCACTGAGTTGAATGTACGGCGTGAACACGTCGCCGCTCCAGTAGCCGTCGCAGCTCAGCGCCTGAATCTGCCGCAGCGATTTGTACAGATCGCCGCTGACGCCCGCGCCGCGCACATAGCCGGCCACCTTGCCGCGCTCAATCTGGTACGCCAGAACGATCGTGCGCGAGAAGTCCCCGTTCAGTCCGATCGATGAATCACTATCGCCAATCAAGTCAATCAATAAACCATGTTCGAGGTTCTTCAACATATCCGATAGGCGCAGCGCACCCCCCGCGACCCGCACGTTGGTCGGGTTGGGCAGGGGCGGATCGATGAGATCGCGATAGCCGTTGCCTGTGCTGACGGTCTCAGCCTGCGCCGCCGAGATGAGGTTGTGATAGAAGCCGGTGACGACGCCGCGCTCGACCAGCGCCGTGCGGCGCGTCGCCATGCCCTCGTGATCGACGGCGGCGCTGTGCGGCCGATCGGGCAGGGTGGCATCATCATACAGGCTGAACTGCGGATCAAACACGGCCTTGCCAATCTTTGTCGCAAAGCCCACGCGGCGCTTGTTAGCGCGCCCGGTCGAGGCCAGCACGTGCGCGCCGTTGAACGCCCACAACATCGGTTGCAGCAACGAGGCAAACGCCGTCGGCGAAAAGATCACCGCCTGTGGGCCGGGCTGCGGCTCGATCAGTGTCTGCGCCCAACGTAACCGCCGCGCCATGCGCCGCGCAAAATCGAGCGGGCTGTCGTCCAGCCGCGCCGTTGAGAAGTTGTCCAGCGCCACCAGCACGTCATCGCCCGCGTGTCGTTCCACCCATGCTTCACCTTCCAGCCAGGTGTGTGTCAACTGTGCCTCGCCGCCGTTGCTGTTGTGCACTTCCACGGTCTCGTGCAGGCGGCGCAGTTCCAACTCGATGGCGATGTCGGGTTGATTGCGCTTGATGGTGCGCATCATCTGCCGCGCCAGATCGCGCAGTTCGATCTCCGTCAACTGCATCAGCGCAGAATCCGGCGTTGTGCTGGATGTCACCGTCTCGGGCAAGATCAAATT
>JAUQXD010000051.1 GCA_030834835.1 Thermoflexales bacterium
TTCTCTTCGAACACCCGAATCAGCACCATCTCTCGATACCACGCTTGCAGCGTGTCGGCATCGAGTGCGTCCGCGGCGGTCTGCGGCGTGGCTGCGCCGTTTTTGCGCGCGGGTGCAACCGCGTCTTGAACTGCTGTCTTAGCCATCTGTGCAACTCCCTTGCAAGTATGATAATTCCGTCGCTGTGCTAACTGCATATAAAGACCTGCGCATAAACCTCGGCGCAGGTGTTGTTTCGATTATACCTGATAACAACCCGGTTTGATCATTTGAGTTGCGTAGATTTGACAAATTCTAACCGGTTTGCGGCTTCTGGAACAAACAAACAGCCGATCGGCTGTACGCGGCCCGATCGGCTGTTGATGCCCTCACCAGTTTAGTTTACGGCGTGGGTAATGTGGGTGATACCGGCGTTGCCACCGAAGGCGTTGGCGTCTTCGGGAGTTGATTCTGCAACTGATTCAGATCCAGAATGAAGGGATTGTTGCCACCGGCGGGCAACAGAATCAGACCGACATTCGGCGCGAGTTTCTGGATGTACGTGTACGTCAGCAGATCGGGATTGGTCTTCAACGCATCCGCGATCAACTTCAACGCTTCGGCGTCGCCTTTGGCGCGAGTCACTGCGGCTTCGGCATCACCGTTGGCTCGCAGGATTACGGCATCGGCCTCGCCCTTGACCTTGGCGCGCAGCTGATCGGCTTCCTGCTGGCTCTTCTGCACCAGCAACTTGGCCTGCTCGGACTGCTGCTGCGCGATCTGCTTCTGCTCGATCGATTGAGCATACTCCGGCGAGAACGTGATATTGCGCAGCTGGAAGGCATCGAGGATCAGGCCCTGCTTCTCGAATTCCACCAACAACTGATCCTGGATAATCTGCTGCAGCTCGGCGCGTTTCGCGCCGTAGACATCCTCCACGCGGTAGCGCGAGGTTGTGTTGTAGATGATGTTGCGGGTGGTAGGCCGTACGAACCCGGAGATATAGCGATCCTGGCTTTGCCAGGTGCGGCGGAGTTGAACCACTTGCAGCGGGTCGACGTAGAACCGCACCGTCGCATCCACATACACTTGCTGCGCGTCGGAGGTGCGCGCTTCGACCGCGTCGTTACCCGCCTGCGCACCCTCGTTGGTCGAGCCGGACATCGTATATTCCTGCTTGGCGATGCTGAAGCGATCGACGCTTTCGATGAAGGGGATGATCCAGTGGATGCCAGCCGTCAGCGGATCGGGCCGCACGCCGCCCGGCGACAGCGGGCTAACCACCACGCCGGATTCAAACTGATCGACGAAGACCAAGCCGGAGCCGAGCGTGTTCAAGCCCAATCCGCCGATTAATAGAACCAACACGATGATGATGTTGACTTTCGCATCGCGCCGCTGTGAACGCAGGGTGGCAACGTAGAAAATGTACAGCCCCAGGCCAATGATTAAGGCCCAACCTAGAATCGACAACATAGATGAGATACTCATTCTGAATCGCCTCTTTCTGAAGTGGTCCCGTTTACGGGAGTGAGATTGGTGTTTGAAGTCAGAGAGATTATACCCCCGCCACATCAAACTGGTTGACCGCCGGCTGACAGCCGCCGCCCGCCTGACTGCCCGCCTACGTCGATTTTGCCTGTTGACAAATATGGTTCGCTAACTTAAAATGATTCCATCATTCAAATTAATATGAATGGTCAACTTAGTTAGATTGAATGCCTGACAAGGATGGAGTGATGACCAAAGCCAAAGCCCGTCCCGCCCCTGAAATTTTCGAAGTGACCGAATTGGAGCAGCTGCGCGTGCTGGCCGACCCGTTGCGCTTGCGGGTGCTCAATCACCTGTTTCAAGAGGCACTCACGGTGAAGCAGGTGGCCGATCGGCTGGAGGTGCCCGCGACGAAGTTGTACTATCACGTCAACGAACTCGAGCGAATCGGGCTGGTGAAAGTCGTCGAGACGCGCGTCAAGTCGGGCATCATCGAGAAATACTATCGCCTGACCGCGCCGTTCATTCACGTCTCACGCGAATTGTTGCAATTAACCGGCAGCCCGTCGGATACCACGCATACCTATGCTGAAGTGCTGGCCTCGATCTTCGAGGCCGTGGCCGAAGACCTGCGCCAGTCTGTTATCAGCGGCCAGCTGGTTCCTCCGGAGCAGAGCACGGCAAAGATGGCGGCCATTGGCCGCACCAATGTACGGCTCACCCGGGCGGCAGCCGCGCGCCTGGCGAAGAAACTGGCCAAACTGTTGCAAGAAGATATGGAAGCCGCCGACGACGAGGCCGGCGAAGTGGAATACGGTTTTGCGCTGGCTTTCTTTCCGATCAGGCCAGTCGAGGGAGAGGGCGCCGATGAATAACGCTGCCGCCACAGTCCGCATGCGCGATGTGTTGCGCAACCGGAGTTTCAGGAATTTGTTGATCGGCCAGTTCGTCTCGAACGTGGGCGACGGGTTGATCTATCTGTCGTTAGTCATCATGCTCAATCGCCTGTTCAGCGCGGGGGGCGCGGAGGCGGCGATCGGGTTCTTGATGATCTGCCAGGCCGCGCCGCGCGTGATCTTTGGCTTGCTGTCGGGCGTGTACGTCGATCGACTCGATCGCAAGCAGTTGATGATTGTCACCGACGTGGCGCGCGGCGTCATCGTGTTGGCGTGTCTGCTGGTCAATCGGCCGGAGGACGTGTGGATTTATTACGCCAGCGCGGCGCTACTGTCGGCGTTGAGTTCGGTCTTCGGGCCGGCCAGGAACGCCAGCCTGCCGCATCTGGTCACGAAAGAGCAACTTCTCGTAGCCAATACGCTATCGCAAACCAGTTTCATTGTGGCGCTGACCCTGGGCACGGCGTCGGCAGGGTTGTTGATCGGGGCGTTCGATTCGGTTGTGCCCGCGATTGTCGTCGATGCGATCTCGTTCTTCGTGTCGGCGGCGTTTATCGCCGCGCTGCCGCTGCCGCATGCATCGCATGCGCCCCATCACGTGCGACCTGATGGCGATCAACGGGCGGCGCAGGTGTGGGCCGAATTGAAGGAGGGCCTGCATTATCTGGCGCATCAGCGCACCCTGGTGGGCGCGATGCTGGGCTTCACGCTGACGATGCTGGGCCTCGGCGCGATCAATGTGTTGTTTGTGCCGTTCCTGGTGAACGACCTGCACATGTCCGAAACATACGTGGGCTTTGTCGATCTGACACAAATGCTGGGCATGGTGGTCATCAATCTGTTCATTGCCAGGCTGGTCGCGCGGTTTTCGATCGCGCAGATTTTTGGGCTGGGCATGCTGGGGCTGGGTGTGTCGATCGGTGTGACGGGCCTGGTGCAATCAGCGTGGGTGCTGTTTCCATTGAGCGTAGTGTGGGGTGTGACGATTGCGCCCGTGCAGGCCGGCGCCAGCACGATCGTGCAGAGCGTGCCCGATCACATTCGCGGCCGCATCGGCAGCGCGACCGAGACCGTCGTCGGCGTGGCCAACGTCGTGTCGATGGCGCTGGCCGGTTTCGCGGGCAGTGCCATCGGCGTGCGCGCGACGTTTATGCTGGGCGGCTTGATCGCGGGATTGGGTGGCGTGGTGGCGTGGTGGCTGATGCGCGAGGTCAAGCCCGCACTCGATCGATCTTCACGCGACCTTGAATTGCAGCCAGCCGAAGTCGCCCTGGCGCTTGACGACGATGCGGCTTAGGCTTCGTCAAGAAGTATATTGCCATTTATCAAGAGGAAGCATCCTGAGCGGAGTTCCGCGGGCTTTCGCGGAACGCAGTCGAAGGATGCGGTGCTCCCAGAACATTCAGAGGCCAATCAATGACATCCACCCTAAACGCTGATTTGAAGACTGCGGATGTGCTGTATCGGGCAGGTCGCTTCGTCGAGGCTGAGACAGCCTATCGATCTGCGCACGAACTCGATCCGCAGAATGTAATCGCGTTGGAGCGATTGGGACTCATCGATCTATGGAGCAATCGTTTGCCATCAGCCGAGGCGCATTTTGAAGCGGCGCTGCGGGCGATGCCGCGCTACACAAACGTGTGGCCGCTCAACACGCAGCTCAAGTATCGATTGGGACTGACCCATTACCGGCAGGATCGCTTTGCCGATGCGGCGCGGCGCTTTCGCGAAGCCGCCGGGCCGATCGCGCTGGGGCC
>JAUQXD010000529.1 GCA_030834835.1 Thermoflexales bacterium
CGGCGCTCGGACAGCACGCACACCATCGTGATGGCCGCGCCTGCCATGTCCATCGGCAGCGAGACGGGTGTGCCCTGAAAATTCGCGCCCGTCAGCGTGAGCCGATATTCGGGCAGGAAGATCGGGTTATCGCCGACGCCGTTCAACTCGATCTCGACCTGCTTGCGCGCGAAGGCAATGGCATCGTGTGCGGCTCCGATCACTTGCGGCGTCGATCGCATCGAGTAAGCATCCTGCACTTTGGTCTTGATTTTGCCTGTTTTCAGGTCGCTGCCTTCGATGCATTTCAGAATCGCCTGTGAACTGCGCATCGCGCCGGCGAAGCCGCGCAGTTGATGCAGCCGAATGTCGTAGGGCTTCAGATTCGCCAGCAGCGCCTCAAGACTCATCGCCGCCGCAATCTCGGCCTGCTTGAGCCAGCGATTCATATCGTACAGGTGCAATGCGCTCATCGCCGTCAACAGGTTCGAGCCGTTGATGGCGGCCAGCCCATCACGCGCTTGCAGATCGGGCACGGGGATGCCCGCGCGCTCCATCGCCACCTGACCGGGCAAACGCTCGTCCTGATAGAACGCTTCGCCTTCGCCCATCAACAGCAGCGCGATTTGCGACATAGGCGCAAGATCGCCGGATGCGCCGACTGACCCTTTCTGGCACACGACGGGCGTCACGCCTTTGTTGAGCATGTCGACTAGCGTCAGCGTGATCTCAGGGCGGCAGCCGGAATTGCCGTGCGCGTGCACGTTGATGCGGCCCGCCATCGCGGCGCGCACATGCTCGATCGGGGCCGGATCGCCGATCCCGGCCGCGTGGTTGTAGATCAAATAGCGCTGAAATTGCAGAACCTGCTCGTCGGACAAAATGATCTCGGAAAATTCGCCGATGCCGGTGTTGGTGCCATACATGATCTCGCGCGCTTTGAGTTTATCTTCCAGCATCGCACGGCACACCTTGATGCGCTCCAGCGCAGCGGGGGCCAGTTCAACGCGTTCGCCCTCGCGCGCAATCCGCACGAGTTTTTCCAGCGTTAAACTCGCGCCGTCTAAAACAATAGTCATGATGCTCTCCTTGAGGTGGGTGGAATGGAGTTTCGCCAGCCTGGTGGGGTGAGGCCAGCGACCATGAGGATACCACCAAACAACAAAAGCAGAAACGCCACGACCCGATCGGGTGTGCGGCTCGATCGGGTCGTGAGATGAAACATGCTTGTGTCAGGTTAGCCTGACGTTGCTGATTCAGCCTCAGCCGCTACCTCAGAATGAGTCGTCGATATTGAGATTGCCGCCGGCTCAGGATTGACCGCCTTCAGTGCCTTCGATCGTGCTTCGCACTTGCCCCACGCTTCAACGTAATCGTGGGCGGAACGGAACAGGGGCGCAAAATCTTCAACAGCCAGCCCTTGATTGCGCATGTCTTGCAGAAAGTCCGGCAGCAACCCGAAGTGCGCCACCCCGTCCAGGTTGATGTCGAAGTCGCGACGCAGCCCGGCGGTGTAACGCGCCAACGGCGGATTGTCGCCCTGCATGTCCTGCCACTTCTTCCAGATGCGCGTAATCTTCTCATACCATTCAATCGCATCAGGGTCGTGTTCACCTTCGGGCAAGGGTCGTCTGCGCTTCACCAGATAGGCCGCCCACTGTTCGTCGCGCCAGCGGTCCACGATGGACGATCGTTTGGGATCGGGTTCCGTATTTGTCGCCTCGGCTTCATCGGCCAGCCAGAAGCCGCGCGTGATGTTATCAATGTTGTCTTGCCGGAAGACCATGTGCAGCGCATTATCCACCGTCATCAACCCGATGGGCGGCGCATCGTCTTTGGGATGCTCGTCGCGATCGGGGTGGAAACCGGCTGCATATTGGGCGATGGCCTGCCACGCTTCACGCTCGCCCTTATCATACGCATTCGGCCCCGATTCGTCGAAGCGGTGCCAGCGATAATCGCAGATGGGTGTGGCATAGCGCACGCCGTTCACCTGCGCATCGATCTGCGTGCGGCGCAAAGGCACCCGGTGATTGTCGCCGCACGCGCCGTAGGCGGCAAACGTGCCGAAGCGCGGCCCCGGCATCCCCGCCGCGCCGTTCACATCGCTGCCGATGGCGACACCGCGCCCGCCCATCTTCTTGACCGCGTACAGATAGGCCGACGCCCACGCCGTGCTGGAACCCGCGCATGATTGCGACACTTTGTGCGCCCACTCGGGCACGACGTTGCCAAAGTCCAGCACGTCGCCTTGATTGAGAATCGGCGCGACGACGCCCCCCAGCCGACCGATCCGTTCCACCTGATCGGCCCGCTTGGCGTTTTCATGCGCCACCTTGTGCACGTCGTCGGTGCCGTAGTGTTCGGGGTCGTGATGATCAAATTCCACGTCGGCGCTGAAGGACAGATCGCGGAACCAGCAGTGCGAGGAAATGACCGGGTACGCATGCCGTTCGGCCATGTCCAACGTCGTGTCCGTGGCCTTCTGCGACATGTGATCGATGTCGATGATGATCCCGCGCCGCATCATTTCCTGCAACAGGATGACGCCGTATTCGTTGAGGCCGCGCGTATTGGCGTGCCCGCCGCTCACATTCGGCTCGTTCATCGCCTCAAACAGATCGCGCACCGCCGGCACTTCCCGCAGCAAGGTCTGCCCGCTCTGGCGCGGCCTGGTCGGCGACAGTGATTTGCCGCTGGCGACCACCGTGCGCTCCATGCTCTCAAACGCCTCGTCGCCGTCGCGATCCAATCGGTAGCGGATGCCCGTATCAAAGGCATTTTCCACTTCGTAATGGCGGCCCGTCACAAACACGTTCAGCATATCGAGCAATCGCATGTACACGGCTGTCCCGCCGAAGGCGTTATCGGTCAGGTGGATGGGCGTGATCTGCCGGATGCCCAGATCGTACAGCCAGTCCAACTCTTGCCCGATGAGCAGCCGCGCCCGATCGAGATCGTCGCCGCACTCGGCTTGCAGGTCGTCCAGTCGCCGCCAGTTGCCCAGCGAATCCACTTCGACGCCCAGCACCACGGCCAGTTTATTCGCCTTGATGATGGCGCGGGCGTCGTCGGCTGACAAGGCCAGTTGTAGCCAGCCCTGCCCCGGCCCGCCGGCCTGTTGATCGAGATCGAAGACCATCCGCTTCATGGCGATGGTCTGCCGCTCGATCGCGCTGCGATCGTCGGTGGGCAACGTGGGATTGGTGCGAGTGCCCAGCAGTTCGTTGTTGACGGCCAGACAGGTGATGAGGCGCAGCCCGCCCTGATACGCGCGATA
>JAUQXD010000530.1 GCA_030834835.1 Thermoflexales bacterium
TGCCGGAAGGCACGGAGCGCACGCTCAGTCGCAAGATTCGTGAAGCCGTGCTGGCCGCCGAAGTGACCCGCTCGTATCCGCGCGATAAGATTTTGGAAATTTACGTCAACTCGATCAACTATGGCAACCTGGCGTACGGCGTTGAAGCGGCTTCGCGCACGTACTTCAACAAAGACGCGGCCGAATTGACGCTGGCGGAAGCCTCGCTGCTGGCGGGCATTCCGCAGTCTCCGGCTGTGTATGATCCGTTCACGCCCGAGGGCCGCCAGTACACCATTGCTCGACAGAAGTCCGTGCTGCGGCTGATGCGCGAGAACGGCGACATCACGGCCGAGCAGGAAAAACTCGCCGCGCAGGCAATGGACACCTATGTGTTCACGGCGCCGCCTAATGAGTTCACGGCTAAAGCCCCGCACTGGGTGGTCTACATCAAGCAACTGGCCGAGCAGGAATTCGGCGCGGCGATGTTGTATCGCGGCGGCCTGAAGATTTACACCACGCTCGATCCGAAGATGCAGCAAAGCGCGGAAGGCGTGGTGCGCGAACAGATCGCGGCACTGGCCGACAAGCATGTGACCAACGCGGGCCTGATCGCGATAGAGCCGGCTACGGGCAAAATCCTGGCGATGGTAGGCAGTGCCGACTTCAACGATGCCGCCATCAGCGGGCAGGTCAACATGACACTGCGCCCGCGTCAGACCGGCAGCGTGATCAAGCCGTTGACGTATCTGGCCGCGTTCGAGAAAGGCTGGAATCCGGCCACGGTGCTGTGGGATATTCCCGTTCAATACACGGATACAGCTGGCAACGTTTATCAGCCGCGCAATTACGACGGCAAATTCCACGGGCCGCAATCGATCCGAGCGTCGCTGGCGAATTCGTACAACATCCCGGCGGTGAAAACGCTGGTCGATGTAACCATCCCGGAGTTTTTGAAACTCGCGCGCCGATTGGGCATCGACACGTTGACGCGACCCGACTATGGCCCGGCGCTCACGCTGGGCGGCGGCGAAGTGCCGTTGATCGAGATGACGGGGGCGTTTCAGCCTCTGGCGAATAACGGCGTCTACATGCCGCCGATCGCGATCGAGCGGGTGGAGAAGGCCGACGGGACGCTGGTCTGCAAATTCACGCCCATCGATCAAAACGCGCAGGGCGTGCCACTGTGTCAGACCATCGACAATACCGGTGTGCAGCTGGTGAGACCCGAGCATGCGTATTTGATCACGAATATCCTGGCGGACAATAACGCGCGCACGCCGGCCTTTGGCCCGAACAGCGTGTTAAATCTATCGCGCCCGGCTGCCGTGAAGACCGGCACGACGAATGATTATCGCGACAACTGGACGATCGGCTATACACCCGATTTGCTGACGGGCGTGTGGGTAGGTAATGCCGACAATACGGAGATGAAGGGCATCAGCGGCGTGACGGGCGCGGGTCCGATCTGGCACAACTTCATGGAAGCGGCACTGGCCGATCGGCTGGTGATCGATTTTGTTCGTCCCGCCGGCATCGTCGAGATGGAAGTGTGTGCGGATTCAGGCACGCAGCCCTCGCAATATTGTCCCAATCGCAAACGCGAACTCTTCTTTGTCGATCAACCGCCCGCGCCCGCCGATCAAGACTGGTATCAGCAGATGAGCTGCGGCGGCGATCAACAGGTGCGCATCGTGCTGCCCGACGATGTCTTTGCGTGGGCCAGCCAGCAGCCGGAATGGCAGGCGCTGCCCATCGCCAGCAAGAGCCAGTGCGGGCCGGCGATCGTCGAGGGGGGCGGCACGATCGTGATTACGACGCCGGGCGAAGGCACGACGATTGCGGGCGTGGTGGGCATCATCGGCACGGTGGCGGTGCCGCAATTCGATCGCTATGAGTTGACTTTTGGCGCGGGGTGGAATCCGGGCGAGTGGGAGTGGATCAGCGGGCCGCATCAAGCGCAGGTCACCAACGGCCAACTGGGTGAGTGGAATACGGGCGGGCTGGTTGACGGCGAATATACGCTGCGGATTACGGTGTATGGCAGCCGCCGCACCGACTACACCGTGCGGGTGCGCGTGCAGAACTCCGCGCCGATTGTGCCCACGGCGATCCCGACTGAGGTGCCGCCGCTGCCGACGGCGCTGCCGACTGAAACGCTCGTTGCAACAGAAGTCCCCGCGCCTACCGACACGCCTGAGCCAGTGGCGACTGTCACGCCAGAGCCAACGGTGGCGCCGCAATCAACCGTGACGCCGGAGCCGACGATTACGCCGACACCCACTGAGACGCCGCTGCCGACCGTAACTCCGTAATCGGCAACTGGTCAATCGGTAATTGGTTGACCGGTCAATGATCACCAGTTGACCAGTTACTCGTCACTCATTATTCTTTCCATCACCTGCACCGGCCGCCCCACCAATCGATACCCGTAACGTTTGTACAGGGCCTGCGAGGACAGATTGTTGGATTGCGTATTCAGCGTGAACGGATACGCGTCCAGGCTGAGTTGATACTTCAACGACTCGGCGAGCAGTTGTTCGCCCAGGCCGCGCCCCTGAAAATCGGGATGAATGATCAGGCGGATGAGATGCCCCTGCCCGCCATACACGTCGCTGAAGGCATGCCCCACCACCCGATCGTCGATCTGCGCGACGACGAAATGCGCTACCGTGCGCCGGATGTGCTCGATCGAATTTTCAGAATGCCACCACAGCGGCTCGAAGGCCGCGCGATCGTTGAAGGTGATGGCGGGCACGTCGGCCATCTCCGCGTCGCGGATGAGCGCGTTGCCCAATCGGGCCGGTGGCGGCAAAGCCCGATCGCTTTTGCGAAACGTGATGATTTCAGTGACACGCGTAAACCTCAGGCGCGGCAGGACATTCGCCAGCCATTCAGGATGAGCCAACGTTGTAACCGACTCGACTCCCTGCGTGCTCAAAGCTGACAGCACCGGCTTGAGCAAGGCCGTCAGCACCGGTTCAGCGGGATAGCCGTTGGCGATGGCGATCGATCGCAGCCACACGACGGGCGCGTCATCATACGGCGCAACCACCATCCCGACCAATGTGGCTTGATCGAAAGCGAGCCAGATCGCGTCAGACGGCCGATCGGAATACAGCCAGTTGTCAAACGTCCACCAATCGAGGTTGAAGTGCACGCGGTGGCTGTGTTCGGTGAGGTCGTAAATCGCGGCTCGATCGGCCATGACGGCGGGGCGCACGCGCAGCGCATCGGCGGTGAGGGACGAGCGGTTGAACGGGCTGAACATGCGCGCATGATAGCACCCTCGTTTCGCACGGTCAACACCCTTGCATCGGTGCGCTGAATGTTGTAAACTGCCAGTCGGTTCAGTCTCCGTCATTGCGAGCCGCAGGCGAAGCAATCTCCATTAGTTTGAGTCTGAGATTGCTTCGCGAAAAGCGCTCGCAATGACGCCCGAGAATAACTCTGTGTGAATCGACAAGGAGATCCCCATGCCCGCCGACGGAAAATCCAAAGCACTTGAAACCACGCTCGCGTCCATCACCAAGAAATATGGCGAAGGCACGATTATGCGATTAGGCGAAGCCACGCACCTGGAAATCGAATCGATCCCGACCGGCTCGCTGGCGCTCGATCTGGCGCTGGGCATCGGCGGCGTGCCGCGCGGCCGCATCACCGAGATTTACGGGCCGGAATCGTCGGGCAAGACGACGCTGTGCCAGCACATTGTGGCGGAGGCGCAGCGGCGCAAGGGCGTGTGTGCGTACATCGACATGGAACACGCGCTCGATCCGAATTACGCCGCGCGCTGCGGCGTCAACGTCGAGAACCTGTACATCTCGCAGCCGGACACCGGCGAGCAAGCGCTGGAGATCGCCGACATGCTGGTGCACTCCGGCGCGGTCGATGTGATCATCATCGACTCCGTGGCCGCGCTGGTGCCGCGCGCCGAAATCGAAGGCGAGATGGGCGACAGTCACATGGGCTTGCAGGCGCGCCTGATGTCGCAAGCGCTGCGCAAGCTATCGGGCGCGATCAAGGCCAGCAACGCCGCGATGATCTTCACGAATCAACTGCGCATGAAGATCGGCGTGATGTTTGGCAATCCCGAAACGACGACGGGCGGAAATGCGCTGAAGTTCTACGCCTCCATCCGATTGGACGTGCGCCGCATCCAGACCATCAAAGCCGACGGGGAAGCGAGCGGCAATCGGGTGCGGGTGCGCGTGACCAAGAACAAGGTCGCGCCGCCGTTCCGTGAAGCCGAGTTCGACATCATGTTCAACGAAGGCATCAGCAAGGTGGGCGACATCCTGGACATCGGCGCGGACTTGGAAATCGTGACGAAGCGCGGCGCGTTCTTCTCGTACAATGACACGAAGATGGGCCAGGGCCGCGAGAACGTGAAAGAGTTCTTGAAGCAGCATCCCGAGATCGCCAACGCGATCGAGAAAGAGATTCGCGACCAGGCCGAAAAAGCCAATCAATTGACGCGGCTGGGCAAGAGCGGCACGGCGGTTGAGGTGGAATCGGATACGAGCGAGGATGATGAGTAGTCGGTGACGAGTGAACAGCGCCCGCTGAGAGTGGAGATAAGACTTTCAGCGGGCGTGTCCTTTGCATACCCGCTCGGACGCGGGCTGGAAGCAAAACGATTTAGCTACTCGAAGATGGTGCCATAAATGAAACAATCCACAAAGAATGTTTCGCTAGTTAGTGTAATTGGGCTGATAGTTCTCATGATGGCGGCAATCTTGACGCGGCTCGGTGAAATTACGGCCAGTCCCCTACCGCTGGTAGTTACACTTCAGCCTCTGGCAGCGTGGACGGATGATTTGGTGGTGAAACATAGCGAACTACCGCCGGGCTGGAAACCCGGTGGACAGACATCACAATCTGAGCAAGGCGCACTTGTGCGAGTTTATTGGTTTCAGCATGCTGAGGCACAAGTCAGCGGGGCCACGCTCAGCGAGGACATTGCTGTGTATCCAACCGTAGTTTTGGCCCAACAAGCATACCCCAGCATGCGTGATGTATATTTTCCACCCGCCTATGCGGATAAGTGGAAAATCTATTCAGAATTGTCCATTCAACATCATGCTGATGAGATCAAGACGGCCTGTCTGCCAGGAGCGCAGTTCAACGGAAGTCAAAACTTGTCATGTAGATCAATTGCGCGGTACCAAAACGTAATCGTTTTGACCAATGGGGTTGTATTACCAGACAAAGTGCTCACATTAGAAAATTTTCGTGAGATGTTGGAGGCAGTTGATCGCCGAATAGTAGAAGTGTTATCCAGAAAGCAATCTGGCTAAGAGTGACGAGTGAGGATGATGAGTAACAGGTGACGAGTCCCACAGGGATGCTTCGCGATGACGAGTGAAAAGCGCCCGCCGGGAGTGAGGTTAGACTTTCGGCGGGCGTGTCTTTTGCTAT
>JAUQXD010000531.1 GCA_030834835.1 Thermoflexales bacterium
GAACTTGCTTCTCATTCATCAAGGCCAGGTTGCCCAGCAGCACACCGCGTCCAGCGATCGTCGCCGCGACACCACGCCCGGCGATGGATTGAAAACCCTGCGGCTCGAACAAGGCCAGCCGCTTGGTTTGAGCCGCTTCCACAATTGCGGCCGCCAACGGATGTTCGCTCGCCTGCTCAATCGATCCGGCCAATTTCAACACCTCTTCTTGACTCAGGGCGAATTGTTCACCCGCACTGCTAGGCGGGGGGGCCGTGTGGTTCAGTACATCCGTCACCGTCGGCTTGCCTTCCGTAATCGTCCCCGTCTTATCCAACGCGATGAACTTCACCCGACCCAAGCGCTCCAACGCCGTGCTACTCTTAAACAGCACGCCATTTTCCGCGCCTTTGCCGGCGCCTACCATTACCGCCGTCGGTGTGGCGAGGCCCATCGCGCACGGGCAGGCGATCACCAACACGGCAACCGCCGCCATAATGGCCGAGGTGATCCCCCCTTCAACATTCAAGATCAGGTGACCGACAAAGGTCAAGGCAGCGATGACGATCACGCTGGGCACGAACCATGCCGAGACCTGATCGGCCAGTTTCTGAATCGGCGCTTTCGATCCCTGCGCCTGCTCCACCAGCCGAACGATCTGCGCCAGCACGGTGTTCTTGCCAACCTGTGTCGCCTCAAACTTGAGCAGGCCCTGCTTGTTGATCGTCGCGCCGACGACTTTATCGCCCGGTCCCTTGCCGACCGGCATACTTTCGCCCGTGATCATCGATTCGTCCACACTCGATCGACCGTCCACCACCACACCATCGACCGGGATCTTCTCGCCCGGCCGCACGATCACCACATCGCCCACACGCACATCATCAATCGTAATCTCTACTTCCTGCCCGTCACGCAGCACACGCGCAGTTTTGGCACGCAGCCCCATCAGCTTCTTTAACGCCTCGCTGGTGCGGCCCTTGGCCTTCGCCTCCAGATACTTGCCCAAGACAATCAACGTGATGATGACGGCGGCTGTTTCAAAGTACAGATGCGTGCCATATAACCCCAGCAGTGGGCCAAAGCTATAGAAGTAGGCCACGCTCGAACCCATCACCACCAGCACGTCCATATTGGCGGCTTTGTTTTTCAAGGCTTTCCAGGCGCCAATATAGAAGTCTTTGCCCACATAGAACTGCACCGGCGTAGCCAGCGCGGCAAACACCCACCAGCTGCCCGGCCACATGTGGAATTCGTTCAGGAACCACGGCGCTTGAATCAGGCCGGTATGCGAGAAGTCTTTCAACATCGATAACACGAACAGCGGCAGGGTGAACGCCAGTCCGACGACCAAGCGCCGGCGTTGATGAGCTAGCTCGGCTTCGCGCGCCGCCGCCTCGGCATCTTCGGCCGATGCACCCTCAACCGCGATCGCCTTGAATCCCAGCGCCTCGATCGAGCGTCGTAGGTCGCCCTGTCCCACCATCGTCGGCAAATACTCGACACTGGCTTTGTTGGTGACACTCGACACGCTGGCTTTCAACACACCTTCAGTTCTGCTCAACGCTTCTTCGACCACGCGGGCGTCAGTCTCATCGTGCAACCCGTGCAGCGGTATCTCGGCCTCGGCGGTTGCGACCCCGTAACCGATATCGCCAATCCGCGCGATGATCTGGTCCTGCGATACGAGGCTGGGATCGTACTCCCAGGTACCGCGCTCGCTAGCCAGGTTCACCGCGGCTTTTTCCACGCCTGGCATTTTCTTCGTCACCCGCTCGATGGTCGCCGAGCAGTTAGCGCACGTCATGCCCGTAATGGGAACAGTAATTTGTTTAGTCGCCATAGCTTTCCCCGCTTATCCTCACGATCAGGATCGCTGCCGAGTTGATCGTTGAATCTTAAATTTTCTGAGCCATCTCAAATACTTCCACGATTTCGTCCAACACGCGTTCGCGTTCTTTCTTATTGTCGCCGCGCACGGCCTCGATGACGCACGTATTGAGATGATTCTCCAGGATCAGATCGTTGACTTTATTGAGGGCGGCCTGCACCGCCTGCACCTGTTTGATCACATCGATGCAGTAGGCATCCTCGGCCACCATCCGTTCGATGCCGCTGACATGACCCGCAATACTCCGCAACCGTTTCAGCACAGCGCTCCGTTGTTCGTCGTTCATTTTTATCCCCCTCCCCCCCGGTGGGGGGCGTTATTTTTCAAGTGTACCATCGCCGATCCCGGCTGTCAACCCATCCAGCGGGCCTCTCGCCGACGGCGTCCCCAGCGGCAGCGCGCCCCTCACTGACGTAAAGTTACAAAGGCCCTTAACCCAGCGGCCCGGGGCCAGATTGTTATCAAATTGGAACACGGCTTATATTCTCGCTTCGCCGGGAGTGTTATATAATGCGGGGCAGACTTCAGTTGAAAGGTGCCATCGTGATCGGTTCAGAACAGCTCCGCATACTCCTTGCCCAGGCGACCGGTATCTCCCAGCTCGGATTGCCCGCTTCACTGGCGGTGGACTTAATCTACCGCATCCTTTTTGCCGAGGGTGACGTCAACGTGACCCGCATCTCCGAAATTACCCACCTCTTTCCGCAAGTCATCGACGAAATCATGTCCGACCTTCAGCACGATCACATGGTGGAGGTGGTCAAAGCGAGCGCCCTGCGGATCAGCTATACCTATCGCTTGACAGATGAAGGCGCCAACCGCGCGCGCGATGCCTTGGAACGCACCCAATATATCGGCCCTTTCCCGGTGGACATCGATGCCTATCGCGAGGCCCTGTTGCTGCAAACAGCAGCTCATCAAAAGTTGGCTCCCACGGAAGTCAAGCAGGCGCTCAGTCACTTGACCCTGCCGGAAAACTTCCATCGACGTATCGGCCCGGCAGTCAATGCGAATTCATCTTTATTCCTCTACGGCCCGCCGGGTAACGGAAAAACGACCGTCGCTCATGCGATTGCCCAATTGCTGGCGGGAACTGATCCCATCTGGCTGCCCTACGCGATTTCCATCGGCGGCCAAATCGTACAGATTTACGATCCGCTGGTTCATCAGTATTTCCTGCCACCGGAAAGCGAGACGCCAACGGGCAAGACCGGTTATATCGGCGTGGATAAGCGTTGGGGACTGTTCAAACGGCCTGCCGTCATGGTCGGCGGCGAATTGACGATGGAGGCGCTGGACCTCCGTTTCGAACCGATCACCAAGATCTACGAAGCACCGTTGCAAATGAAGGCGAACGGCGGCATGTTCCTCATCGACGACTTTGGTCGACAACAAATGAGCCCGCAACATTTGCTGAATCGCTGGATTGTGCCCCTGGAAACACACATTGATTATCTGCGCTTGCAATCAGGACAAACGCTGGAGGTCCCCTTCCGCCAACTGATTGTTTTCGCCACCAATCTTGATCCCAGCGACTTGGTCGACAGTGCGTTTCTGCGCCGCATCCAGATGAAGGTCGAACTTGGTCCCCCGG
>JAUQXD010000532.1 GCA_030834835.1 Thermoflexales bacterium
CGGACTCGTCCTCACTGATCATACTTTCACCCTCCCGATCGATTACGCGCGACCCGCCGACGGCACGCTAACGGTCTTCGCGCGCGAAGTCGTGTCACCCGAACACGAACACGCCGACTTGCCGTGGCTGGTGTTCTTTCAGGGCGGGCCGGGCTTCGGCTCGCCGCGTCCCGAAACGACGCTGGAGTGGATCATGCGCGCGATCAAAGACTATCGCGTGCTGCTGCTCGATCAACGCGGCACCGGCCGCAGCAGCCCGATCAATCATCAAACTCTCGCGCGTCTCACACCCGATCGGCAAGCGGCCTACCTGAAGCACTTCCGGGCGGACAATATTGTGCGCGATGCAGAGGCGATCCGGCGAGAGTTGATCGGCGATCGGGCGTGGAGTGCGCTGGGGCAGAGTTACGGCGGCTTCTGCATTACGACTTATCTCTCACTCGCGCCGCAGGGTTTGCGCGAAGCCTTCATCACGGGTGGTTTACCGCCGATCAATCATCATCCCGATGATGTGTATCGCGCGACGTATCGACGGGTGCGGGGCAAGAATCAAAAATACTTTGCGCGTTACCCGGACGATGTGCAGCGGGCGCGCGACATCGCTGACTATCTGGCCGCCAACGATGTGCGGCTGCCCAACGGCGATCGGTTGAGCGTGCGGCGGTTTCAACAATTGGGCATGCTCTTTGGCGCAAGCGACGGCTTTGAGAAAGTTCACTACTTGCTGGAAGAGGCCTTCGTCGAGGGCGTGCAGGGCCGCGAGATTAACTTCGCGTTTCTACGCGGCTATGATCATCTGATGCCATTTGAACCCAGTCCGATCTATGCGGTCCTTCAAGAACTCTGCTATACCGAAGGCGCAGCCGCCAACTGGTCAGCCGAGCGGCTGCGCACAGAATATCCCGAGTTTGACTACGCGCCCGATCAACCATTGCTGTTCACGGGCGAAATGGTTTATCCGTGGATGTTTGACGAGTACGCGGCGCTGCGTCCGCTGAAAGAGGCCGCGCAAATTCTCGCCGCTGATGCCGATTGGCCGCCGTTGTACGACCGGGCCGTGCTTCAACAGAACACCGTCCCTGTCGCCGCCGCCATGTACTCCGACGATATGTACGTGGAACGAGCGTTATCCGAAGAAACGGCCGGTTTCATTAAAGGCATCAGAGTGTGGGCCACCAGTGAGTATGAACACAACGCCCTGCGCGCCGATGGTGAACGGGTGTTGGGGCGCTTGATCGATATGCTGCACGGGCAAGCGTGACAGGGTGACAGGGTGATCATGCGAAAGATCACCTTGTCACCTCTTCATCATGTCACCCTGTCATTATCGGCTTTCACCCAGACGGTAAAGGCCGCGCCGTGCCCTGGCTCGCTTTCAACCGTGATGCGCCCGCCCAACCGCTCCGTAATCTCGTGCGAGATCGCCAACCCCAGACCCGTGCCGGGCGCAGCCGCTTTGCGGCCGGCCTCGCCGCGATAAAAGCGCTCGAACAGATGCTCAAGGTCTTTGGCCGCAATGCCCGGTCCCGTATCGCGCACGGTAATGGCGATCCACTGCTGAGTCGTCGTGCGGTGCACCGCGCTCAGCACGGTGACTTCTCCGCCGGGCGGCGTGTAGTTCAGTGCATTGGTCAGCAAGTTGGAGATGACCTGCGTGAGTTTCGAGGCGTCGCTTAAAGCGAGCGGCAGATCAGGCGCAGGCTCATACTTAAGCGTCAGCCCGCGCTGCGCGGCCAGCGCCGCCCGATCGAGGACGAGCGGTTCGAGCAGCTGCTGAACATCGGTGGGCGCCAACTCGATCGGCGTCACGTTCCGATCGAGCCGCGACAGATCGAGCAAGTCCTCGATCATTTTGCGCAGCCGATCGGCCTCGCGTTGCAGCGTCCGCAGGTAGATGTCGTGGCGCTCCGGCCGGCCGCGGGTCAGCAGGCTGATGTGCAGCATGACATTAGCGAGCGGCGTGCGAAGTTCGTGACTGACGTTGGAGACGAACTGATCCTTTAGCCGATCGAGTTCCTTCTGGCGTGTAATGTCGCGCTGCACGCCCACGTAGCCGACGATTTGCCCGTCGAGATCGGTCACGGGCGAGGTGGTCAGCGCCGCATCATACAGTTCGCCGTCCTTCCGCCGATTGATCAACTCACCCTGCCAGATTTCGCCGCGCAACAACGCCCGCCACATGTGCTGGTGCGTGGACAACGGCGTTTGATCGCTCTTCCATAAGCGCGGATTGCGCCCCAGGGCTTCGTCGGCCGTGTAGCCGGTGAGCCGCTCCAGCGCCGGATTGATGTATTCGATGGCACCCTGCGAATCCGTGAACACGACGCCTTCGCCGGCCGTATCGAGTATGGCGCGCAAGCGCTCGTGCGCGCGCGCGAGCTCGGCCGTGCGGTCGGCGACGCGCTGTTCCAGTTCGGCGTTGAGCCGGCTGAGTTCGGTTTCGGCGTGCTGGCGCTGCGCTTCCTGTTCCAGCCCGTCCAGCGCAAATGAAATGTCCAGGCCGATTTCATCCAGCAGGCTTTCATCTTCCACATCCAGACTGTGTGGTTCGGCGCCGTACACCGTGAGTGCGCCGATGACCTGCGCGTTTTTCCGGATGGGTACCGCGGCTGTGGAGCGGTAGCCGCGCTGCAAGGCGGCGTCTCGCCAGGGATACATGGCCGGGTCATTGGCAATGTCCTGGCAAATGGCGCAGCGTCCTTCGCGGATGGCCGTGCCGGTCGGCCCCCGGCTCTGGGGTACATCGTGAAGGCTGATTTGCAGATTGGTCAGGTAGCCCTGTTCTTCGCCGGCAAAGACCAATGGCGTAATTCGGCCGGTCGCCTCGTCGGTCAGGCCGATCCAGGCCAGGCGGAACTGGCCGTACTCAACCGCCACATGGCAAATCTGCTCGAACAACGACGCTCGATCGCGCACGTGGACGATCGTTTGATTGATCTGGCTGAGCGTGGCATACAGCCGGTTGAGCCGCAGGATGCGGGCCTCGGCGCGCTTACGTTCGGTGATGTCCTGGCTCAGCGACAGATAGTGTTTCTCACCGCCCAGGTCGATCTGGGCGGTCGCGCTCAGTCCGGTCCTGATCTCACCCGCCCGGGTGCGGAGATCGAATTCGATTGCCTCCAGCAAGCCCTGAGATTGAAGTTGATTTAGTCTCGACGACTGCTGCTCCGGGTCGGCCCAGAGATCCAGTTCGGCCGAGGTCCGGCCGATGATCTCTTCGTGGGCGTAGCCCGACGTCTGTACAAACGCGTTATTGACGTCGACGAAGCGGCCGTCGGCGGCCCGCATGATGCTGATCGCGATCGGGCTGAAGCGAAAGGCGGTGGAGAAGCGCTGCTCGCTCTCACGCAGATCGCGATACATCAACAGACTGGTCAGCGTATCGCTCAGCCGCCGCCCGATCTCTTGAAACAGCCGCTCTTCTTCGGGGGTCCACACGCGCGGATGGGAACACTGGTGCATTCCGAACGCCCATGGTGTGCCGACCTTCGGATAGATGGCCGTGGCCAAAAACGATTGGATGTTGAACGCTTGAGCCATCACGTCCGGCACTGGATGCTCTGAGCCTGGACCGAATTTCACCGGGCCGCCGGCGCTGCGCAGAATCCGAAACACTTCAACGCCAGGCGGGTCGATGGGTAATTCAACCCCGATCGGGGTCACGCCGGGATATTCGGGCCGGGTACGTTCCATCGAGAGTCGCCAGGTCGCTGTTGCTGGATCGCATGGATAGGTCAGCCAGGCCCGATCGCACCCGAAGATCGACAGCAGCGCGTCGAGGACTTCGCGCATCATCTGTTCCAGATCGTTCGTGCCCTGCATGGCGCGATTGACTTGATCCAGACTTTCCAGGAATCGAAGATGAGTCAGACGTTCCCGTTCCGCGCGCTTTATTTCAGTGATGTCATGCGCGATACTGAGTACGGTGACCACGTTTCCGGTGGCATCTTTCTCTGGCACATGGCGAACATCGAAGATACGCTCGCCCGTCGCTGTATCCCAGGTCGCCTCGGCTTCGTTGGCGACGCCCTCGTCAAAGGCCCGGCGGATCAGCGCCAGGAGAGCCGCGGTCTGTTCCGGCCGGTTGTATGACGGTATGTCCTGCAACGTTTTGCCGACGATGGCTGTGGCCGGGAGGCCGAACGCTTTTTCAACTGCGGGGTTGACGTAGACGTGTCGACCGTCGCGGTCGAACCGAACGACAAAATCGGGAAAGTTTTCGGCCAGCGTGCGAAAGCGCCGCTCGTTTTCCTTGATGTCGTGGATATCGCGCCCGATGGCCAGCACCGAGGCGACTTTGCCGTCCGGACCGAATTCTGGAACAAACCGCATATGGCCCCAGTGCATCTCATTCCGGGGTGTACGGTATGGCATTTCCACGGCGCTTTCGGTGGCGGTCTCGATTACCTGCCTCAGGTGATCGATGTAGACCTGCGGGGCATACACCGGTGACTGGCTGGCCGGCGTCTCGCCGATCACATTTTCCGTCAGCCCGCTGAACAGTTGCTGAATAGCCGGATTGACGTAGATGCGACGATATTCCCGGTCGTAGCGCGCGATGAAATCGGGTGAATTCTCGACGAGCGCGCGGAAGAGCTGTTCGCTCGCCAGCAGCGACATTTCCGCCTGTTTGCGCGCGGTAATGTCGCTGGTGACCGAACCGATTCGGTAGCCCTGGTCGGTCTTGATGGGGAAGATGATTTGTTGAACGAACCGGCGTTCGCCCGCGTGGGTCAGCACCTCCGCCTCGATGGGGGTGCTGAACAGGGACGACTGGCCGGTGCGCAGTGCATCCAGAATCAGCTGTCGGGTGTGCTCGCGGCGTTCGGGCGTCCGCAATTCTGGTGGCAGCATTTCGGATTGAATGTCCCAGAGCGGTCTGCCCAGCGCCTGACTGGCCGCCAGGCCCGTCATCTTCTCGCGGGCGCGGTTCCACTCGATGATCGTGCCCTGCTCGTCGACGAGCGTGAAACCTTCGGAAGATTCCTGGACGAAACTGCGGAATTTCTGCTCGCTGTCACGCAGGGCATCTTCGGCCTGGCGACGCTGGCCGGACAAATGCAACCGGTCGAGTGAGGCGGCCATGTGGCTGGCCATCGCCATCAGATACTCTTGCTCGGACGACGTGGGGATACGCACGCCCTCATCGCCGAAGGTGCCGGTGCCCACCGACCCCAGGTGCTGATCGAACAGCATGATGGGGACGTTCACGATGGTGCGGTTGCCTAACTGCGCGACGACGGCCTTGTCGGTACGCGGATCGAGCCGGGCATCTTCTACGATCACGATCTGAGTGGCGGCCGCGATTTCTTCGAGCATCGGGTCGCCCTTTATTTTGAGCAGCGCGATCCCGTCGCCCGTCATGATGCTCTCCGATATTTGCCCATCGGCCATCAGCGCCGTGCTGTACTGCCGATCCGGCGTCAGCAGATAGACCCACAGGTTTTGATAGCCAATGATGGTCTGCACTTCAGCCAGCGCCGCATTGACGACTTCGCGATAGGTCTGGGCGCGTTCCAGCTGCCTGGACAGGCGCAAGAGCGATTGTGAATGCCGCACGCGCTCCTGCAAGGCGGCTTCGGCCTGCTGGCGCAGCCGCCAGTTTTCCGCCTCGCGCAGCGCACGCTGGACCGCCGGCGTAAGCCGCGACAGCTTCTGCTTGAGCACGTAATCGGTGGCGCCCTGCGTGAAGCCGTCAATCGCCGCATCCTCACCCAGCGTGCCGGACACGAAGATAAAGGGCAGATCGGGCCGAAGTTCTTGCGCCAGCCGCAACGCCGATACACCATCGTAGGTGGGCAGCCGGT